>CAKTKM010000043.1 GCA_934569425.1 uncultured Oscillospiraceae bacterium | reverse complement strand
CGCGGCGCTCCCTTCAAAGAGTGCGTGACCCACGGCTGGACGGTGGACGGCGAGGGCAAGGCCATGCACAAGTCCCTGGGCAACGGTATGGATCCCGCCGAGATCTTTGACAAGTACGGTGCGGATCTGCTGCGCCTGTGGGCCGGCAGCGCCGACTACCATGTGGATGTCCGCTGCTCCGATGAGATCTTCAAGCAGCTCAGCCAGAACTATCTGAAGTTCCGCAACACCGCCAAGTTCTGCCTGGACAATCTGGTGGGCTTCGACGCCGACCATCTGGTGCAGAGCGCCGTTATGCTGCCGCTGGATAAGTGGGCGGTCACCCGTCTGAACGATCTGATCGCCAAGGTCTTCGCTGCCTATGACAACTATGAGTTCCATGTGGTGTCCCATATGGTCAACGACTTCTGCGTGGTGGATCTCAGCTCCTTCTACTTTGATATTCTGAAGGATCGTCTGTATTGCGACGCCGCCGATGGGCTGGAGCGCCGCAGCGCCCAGACCGCCCTGTTCCTGATCCTGGACGCCATGACCCGCCTGTTTGCTCCCATTCTGGCCTTCACCTGTGATGAGATCTGGCTGGCCATGCCTCACCGCAGCAGCGACGATGCCCGCAATGTCCTGTTCAATGAGATGGTGCAGCCCTATACCGCGTATGCCCTTTCCGCCGACGAAATGGCCAAGTGGAGCCGCATCGCCGCCCTGCGCAACGCCGTCAACGGTGAGTTGGAGACCGCCCGTGCCGCCAAGACCATCGGCAAGAGTCTGGAGGCAGAGGTAGACCTGGTGGTTCCCGCCGAGGATGCCTTCCTTGTCCGGATGGATGGCGCCGCGCTGGCCGATCTGCTGATCGTCTCTCAGGTGCGCGTGGAGGTGGGCGATGCCCTGTCCGTCACGGTTCGTCCCGCCTCCGGCAGCAAGTGTCTGCGCTGCTGGAAGGTGCTGCCCTCTGTCGGCAGCGACAGCCAGCATCCGGAGCTCTGCCCCCGCTGTGCCGCGGTGGTGAAGAACTTCCCCGATCTGGCGTAAAACAAATACAAAAAAGATGTCTGCCTCACGGCAGACATCTTTTTGTCCTTCTTTAGGGCGGCATGACCGCATGCCGCCGGTTCACGCAGCTTCGCTACGCTCCGGCGGCTGTTTCGCGGTGGCCTTCCGCTCCGCCAGCGCCGCCAGTACCAGCGTCACCGCGATCACACCCCACCGCAGCACCGCAAACCACCGTGCGGCGTTGACATAGCCGGCTTGCAGCGCAGCGCCGCCAAATACAGGATCTTCCAGATATACCACCATGCGGGGCGTCACCACCAGCCAACGGGGAATCTCTACGATCAGCGATGCGATCCAGCCGGCCAGCACCCAGCGAAAAGCCGCGGGGCTCAGCAGCGCCGCTTCATCGCCGTACCGCCGCAGGGTGAGCCGTGCCAGAAGGTACAGCCCCGGCAGCAGAAGCAGTGTCAGATCCCATACCGCATGCTCTACAAAATAGCTGGCCAGCAGGACACTGCTGAAGTAGTCTGCCGACTCGGCGGTCAGGCTGTTTTGTATCAGCGAAGCGGGAAAACACTTTCCCAGCAGCAGGAACAGCAGCGCCGCCGCCAGTGGAAACAGCATCAAAAGCCGAACCCGCAGAGCTTCTTTGCCGCAGCGGCCCCAACCGATCCAAAGCGCTGCCCCGCTGCCTGCCAGCAGCAGCCAGGTCCAGTCGGATGAACGCCACAGTGCTGCCGCCAGCAGACACAGCGCCGCCGCTGCATAGCCGATCCGCCACCGCAGGCCGTACCGCTGGGCAAGGTAGTCCGCTACCTGCTGTCCACCGGTGTTGTGCCGCACCGTTTCTCCGGCCAGCAGGTCATCGACCGTCACATCGTACAGCTCCGCCAATGCCGGCAGAACGGCAATGTCGGGGAACCCTCCGCCGCTTTCCCATTTGCTGACGGTCTTGTTGGACACGCCGAGGCGGTCGGCTACCTCCTGCTGGGTCATTCCCGCGCTCTTTCGCAGCGCCGCCAGATATCCGCCGGTTTTTATGGTATCCATACGGTCACACTCCTTTCGTTGTGACGCCAGTATGCCGCGAAGCGGCCCCAAATGTCTACCCCGCCATTTCGGAAATCAGTCTGCGCAGCGTAGACCCGCGCCAACAGACCCGTTCTGCGCCGCAAAACGGGTGTGCTGTGTTGCGGATGTTTTGCGGGGGCAGACAACGCTGTCCGCCCTGCGGCGCGATCCGGCTCAGCCGCGATAGTAGTTGCCCTCTGTGCAGCTGAGAAAATAACTCGCTAAGGTTTCGGGGCTGTCGCTGATGGCAAAAAACACCCCGCTCAGACTATAGTGACCCAAAAACAAGTCTTTTTCCCAATGCTGCGCCTCTGCTTCCAGCAGCACCTTGACGTAGTTGGCATCGGTGCCGGGTACCGCGCTCTCTTCCTCCCACTGATCCTCCTGCAGCTCCTGTTGAAAGGAAAGCCAGCCGTAAACAGAGCCGTCCGAAAGCTGATAGGCATATACTTTTTTGATGCGAGCCGTGTCGATCTCATCCGTGGTGACAAAGGTATACGCGCCAAGCAGTTCCAATCCCTGCTCGCCTTCGGCCCAATCGCCAACGCCCTGTAAACGACCTTCCAGAGAGTCGGGACCGGGTACAGTGTGGTTCGCAACCCATCGGTTGTAGGCAAGGGTTCCTGCCACAGCGGCAATGACGAGAAGGAAAGCAATCAGAATAAGTTGATAAGGCTTCGCTTTTTTCATCGTATTCTCCTCCTTACGGCACGCCTTGTTGTTTTCGTGCTCCAAAGTAGACCGGTTTTTAATATTTCCAGCTCCGCCCCGGCTCCAGAAACTCCGCCAAGCGCTTTTTGTAGCTGTCCATGGCGGCATCCTCAAAGGCCAGCGTATCAGACGCTGCTCCCATCTGCCGCAGGAGCCACTTGCACAGGGGCGGATTCAGGATCAGCAGCGGCCCGATGAGATAGGTGGCCATCAGTCCACCCCGGCGGAAGCCCTCGCCGCTTCCCTCGGCGCCGTCCCGTCCCACGCCCTTCGTGGTGTCGAACAGCGCCGCGCCGGTACCATGGGAGTGTCCAAACAGGCTCTTGAAGCCCACAATGTCCATGCCTTCAAATTTCCCCACATAATAGCTGTTGTGCCGCTGCATCATGTGGTATTCGGCGCGGGTGTCCAGCAGTCCCAGTCCCTCGATGGACGGCGCCGTGTCGCTGTCGATGACGCAGCCCAGAATATCCAGCGCGTTGCCGGTGGCCAGAAACAGCTGCCCGCCATCGACTTTCTCCGCGATGGCCTCCCGGTAAGGCCGCAGGGCATCCGCGGCCAGCTTCAGCCCCTGTTCAGTGGTGGAACCCAGAAACACCAGTGCCACATCCCCGTCCAAAAACGCGGGCCGGGAGCTGAGATCAGTCTCCACGATCTCCAGTTCCGGGCAGCACCGCTTCAAGTAGTAGATGTTTTGCAGATCTCCATAGAGGTTGCATACCTCCGGAAACAGAATCTCCGCCCTCATGCGTCCTGTCCTCCCTTCGCCAGCAGCTTTTCCTTCAGTTTTTCCTTCACGCGGAAGGCCAGCGGTGTGCCGTCCACACCGTAGAGGATATACACGTCATCCCCCGGCGTCAGGTACAGCTTGTCCAGCGCCTTGAATTCGTCATCCTCCAAGAAGATCTTCTTCTCGTCGATCCCCGCCAGCAGCAGCCGCAGCTTATAGTCCCGGGCGCGGGGGCCTGCGCACACCAGCTGCACGATGTCGTCATGGTTCAGAAATTCAAAGTCCGTGTCGTACATCCAACTGGGATTTTCCGACCAGTTCTTTGATACACCCATGCAGTTCATCATCACCAGCAGCTCCTTGCGCCCGGGCTTGGACTGGATATAGTCAAAGTTCCGGCTGCACGCCAGTGCATTTTTGTCCTTGGACATCTGCATGATCACGTTTACGCCGCCGATCTTTTCCTCGGAAAGCCGGCTCTCCAGGATCTTCGTTCCGGCAAACCGCTTCCGGATGGTCTCGTGGCACAGCCCCAGCTGCCGCAGCGCGGCAATGACCGCCATCATGTTGTAGATATTGAAAAGACTGTCGGTGATCAGCGCATAAGGATAGGTCACACCGTCCTTTTCCCGCACCACCATGGTGCGGGCCTTCAGATCCACCTGCTCTGCCAGATAGTCCGCCTCCGGCGAGTGGAAGCCGCAGTTTTCGCACACGGCGTGGCCGATGTGGTGATACCGCCGGTACTCATACCGCAGCTTTCCCGCGCAGCGGGGACAGATCCGCATATCGTTCAGCAGGTTCACGCAGTCCGTCACGTCGGTGGGCAGCCGTCCGATACCGAAATAGCAGCGCTCGTTTTCCCCGGCCACGCCGCAGGAGATCAGATCGTCGGCGTTGAGGATCAGCTTGCTTTCACGGGGCAGGTTCCGGCTGAGAATATCGGCAATATACCCGGGATGGGCGTTGCGCATGATGGAGTCCCGGAACAGGTTGGTGATCAGGATATAATCGGGGCGCACATGGGGATAGATCTTCGGCGCCGACCGCTCGTCGATCTCCAGCACCGCCATATCGCACTTTTTTACCCGCCCCAGCAGGTCACAGTTGCGGATAAAGGCGGTAGAAATACCGGAGGTGATGTTGCTGCCGGCCCGGTTGCTGAGAACGTGGTGTCCCTCCGCCTCCAGAATATCCACCAGCATGTTGCTGACGGTGGTTTTGCCGTTGGTGCCGGTGACAGCGATCATCTTTTTCGGTTTTTCCACATATTTCAGAAAGTCCGGACACACTCGCACCGCCAGTGCGCCGGGAAAGTCCGTGCCGTTATGTCGTGTGATCTTCAGCGCCGGAATGGACAGCTTGCCCAGCCAAAGCGCCAACAGAAACCGCAGCTTACCCATGTCTTATGCCTCCATTGCGATGGCGCGGCAGGAGCAGCCATCGGAATTCTCAAATTTCAGCGGCAGCGTCACAAAGGTGAACCGCCGCCCGATCAGCGCGTCCAGTCCCGTCAGGTTTTCTGTGTTGACAAAGTCCGCGCGCATCAGGGTGATGTGATTGGGGAAGTCCACGCTGTCGCAGGGATCCAGCGAGATGGAATCCTCCCCCACGCCCTTCAGGGGCAGGGAAGCCAGATAGGCTGCCGCCTCCGCCGTCAGACAGGGAAAGCCCTCATAGTAGTCGGGGCTGCCCCATTTCTTGTCCCATCCTGTGCAGAACAATACAAAATCCACGCCGGTCAGGTCATAGCACCGCAGCAGGGGCAGCGTAATGGCCTCCTGCCCCCGGCAGTCCACCACCAGAGCGGTGCCGGCGAATTTGTCCCCTGCGTAGCTGTCCAGCGGCGCCCCGTGGGGCAGCATGTGCGCCGGCGCGTCCATGTGGGTGCCGGTATGGGAGAACATGTGCAGCAGCGTCTCCCGGTACCCCACCTGCTCAATGGTGCAGGCGGTGGTCAGCTTCGGCTGCTCCGTGCCGGGATACACCGGCATGTCATTTTGAATCGTATGGGTAAGATCGTAAACCCGCATAAAACACCCTCCTTATTTTCCCAGATAGATCATCAGCGCCGCCATGTCGGCGGGGGACACGCCGGAGATCCGCCCTGCCTGTCCCAGACTGCGGGGGCGGATGGCGCTCAGCTTCTCCCGTGCCTCCAGCCGCAGCCCCTGAATGTGGGCATAGTCCAGATCCTCCGGCAGCAGCCGCTGCTCCAGCCGCTCAAATTCCGCCACCTGCTTTTCCTGCCGCCGGATGTACCCCTCGTATTTTACCGAGATCTCCACCTGTTCGATCACGTCCGCCGTCAATTCCGGCGCACCGGCGTCAAAGGGGCGCAGGTCGGCGTAGCGGATCTGCGGCCGCCGCAGCAGATTGATAAGCCGGCATCCGTCGCTGACAGCCGCGGTGCCGCGCTGCTCCAGCAGCGCATTCAGTGCTGCGCTTCCCGCGATGCCGGTGCGCTCCAGCCGCCGGATCTCCCGCGCCACGGCGGCGTATTTTTCCTCCACCGCTGCCAGACGTGCGTCGCTGACGAGGCCGATCCGGTGGCCGATGGCCGTCAGTCGTTGATCGGCGTTGTCCTGCCGCAGCACCAGCCGGTATTCCGAGCGGCTGGTCATCATGCGGTACGGCTCCTCCGTTCCCTTCGTCACAAGATCGTCAATAAGAGTGCCGATATAGCTTTCGCTGCGCTTTAGCACCAGTGCCTCCCGGCCCAGCAGCGCCAGTGCTGCGTTGACACCTGCCACAAAGCCCTGCACCGCCGCCTCCTCATAACCGGAGGAGCCGTTGAACTGTCCCGCGCCGTATAGTCCCGCCACCGCCTTGGTTTCCAGCGTAGGCTTCAGCGCCAGCGGATCGACGCAGTCGTATTCGATGGCGTAGGCAGGCCGTGTCATCACCGCGTTTTCCAAGCCAGGGATGGTGTGCAGCATTTCCACCTGCACCTCCTCCGGCAGAGAGGAGGAAAACCCCTGAATATAAAGCTCCTCCGTGTCCAGCCCCATAGGCTCGATGAACAGCTGGTGCCGGGGCTTGTCGGCAAACCGCACCACCTTTGTCTCGATGGACGGGCAGTACCGCGGCCCTATGCCCTCGATGACGCCGCTGTAAATGGGGCTGCGATCCAGATTCTCCCGGATGATCCGGTGGGTCTCCTCGTTGGTATAGGTCAGGTAGCACACCGCACGGTTCTCCGGCGCCTGCGCCGTCTCAAAGCTGAAGGGCAGGGGAGAGGGATCCCCCTCCTGAAGCTCCATTTTGGAAAAGTCCACGGTTCGGGCGTTGATCCGCGGCGGCGTGCCGGTCTTGAACCGCCGCAGGGGCAGACCCAGCGCCCGCAGCCGCTCTGTCAGTGCCGCAGCGGCATGCATACCGTCCGGGCCGCTTTCCTCAATGCACTCGCCGATGATGGTACGCCCGCGCAGATAGGTGCCGGAGCAGACGATGACGGCTTTTACGAGAAACACTGCCCCTGTCCGCAGTACCACCTGCGTCACATGGCCGTTTTCCGCCCGGATGTCCACCACCTCGCCCTGCCGCACCGTCAGATGGCTCTGGCGCTCCAGCGTGTGCTTCATTACCGCCTGATACGCCCGCCGGTCGGCCTGCGCCCGCAGCGACCATACGGCAGGCCCCTTGCCGCGGTTCAGCATCCGGTACTGAATACAGGCCCTGTCCGCCGCTTTGGCCATTTCGCCGCCCAGCGCGTCCAGCTCCCGCACCAGATGTCCCTTTCCCGTGCCGCCGATGGCGGGATTGCAGGGCATGTTGCCCACGGCGTCCAGGTTGATGGTAAAACACACCGTCTCCAGTCCCAGCCGCGCCGCGGCCAATGCCGCCTCGATCCCGGCGTGACCCGCGCCGATCACAGCAATATCAAACTGTCCCGCAATAAACTCTTTCATACGCGACCCCCGCGCCAAAATCAAAAGTATTTCATATTATAATGTATCTCCTGCAAAAGCGCAAGAGGCATTGTGCAATTCAACCAAATGAACCGAATGAAAATTGTAAAATATGTAGAACTTTTCTCTTGCAAAGCCGACGCGGAAGGATTATACTACACATAGAAAATTTGAAAATGAGGAAGGAGTGTGATAAGTACGATGTTGAACAAGTTCATCACGGGCGATCTGGACGACATGATCTTCGCGGACTGTGATTGGCAGCCCAGCGAGCGGTAAGAGCGCCTCACGAAGGAACCACGACACACCGGTGCCGTGGCGATTTGCTTTTTATGGGGAGTTTTTCCCCTGAAAGATACCATATCCGACAAAGGCCGGCCGCTTTCGGCAAAAGAAAGCGGCCGGCCTTTTTTTGTTCCGGATCAAATCCGTAAAGGGGCTGTAAAAAACCACCCCTTAACAACATTTTTACAACATTTTAACGCGAAGCTGTGATATAATACGAAATGATTACAGCGGCTTCGGCTGGAGGTGGAAAACACATGGTCAAATGGAAGATCCCCTGGCCGGGGCAGTGGACAAAAAAGCGCAAGCTGTTTCACCATGCCCTGCTGTATTCCGGCAAGGATTTCATTGTTTCAGCTGCCCTGTTTTTTCTCACAGTGCTGCTGTGCCTGCTGCTGCGTTCGGTAGATCCCCACAGCGACACCAGCTATGTGGCTGTCATTTTCTTTCTGGATGTTTTCCTGACCGCCCTGCTGACGGACGGGTATCTGTTCAGCATCCTGATCGCCGTCACCGGCGTTCTCTGCGTGGACTATGTGTTCACCGAACCCTACTGGGAGATCAGCTTCACGCTGGCGGGCTTTCCCCTGACGTTTATCGTCATGATGTTCATTTCGGTGGTCACCGGTATGCTGACAAGCCGCGCCAAGCAGGTGGAGATCCTGAAGCGGGAAGCCGAGCGGGAACGGATCCACGCCAACCTCCTGCGTGCCGTGTCCCACGACATCCGTACCCCGCTCACCGGCATTGTGGGCGCCACGGATGTGCTGCTGCAGCAGGAGGAGACCCTGACGACGGAGCAGCGCCACCAGCTGACCGCCTCCGCCAACGAGGATGCCCGCTGGCTCATCCGCATTGTGGAAAACCTGCTGTCCATCACCCGCATCGGCGCGCAGGGCGATACCAAGGTCACCAAGACACGCGCCGTGGCCGAGGAGGTCATCGAGGGCGCGGTGGCAAAATTCACCAGCCGCGGCGGCACGCTGCCGGTTTGCGTCCATCTGCCGCAGGAGGTGCTGCTGGTTCCTATGGACGAGCTGCTGATGGAGCAGGTACTGCTGAATCTTCTGGAAAATGCCGCCATACATGGCGAAAACGCCACTGAGGTGGACATCACACTGGAGCACCGCGGCGATATGGCGCGTATCGTCGTAGAGGACAACGGCGTGGGCATTGCCCACGACAAGCTGCCCAACCTCTTTGACAGCAGCGCCCATCAAAGCCAGCAGGGCGACCGTAAGCGCAATATGGGCATTGGCCTTTCCGTATGCAAAACCGTGGTACAGGCGCATGACGGTACTATTTACGGCGAAAACGTCTCCCCCCACGGCGGAGCGCGCTTTGTAATAGAATTACCTATGGAGGAGGAAGACCATGAAGATTAAAGACAAGGTACTGATCGTTGAGGATGAACAGAGCATCAGCAATTTCATCTCCATGATCCTGACGGCCAACGGCTACGATACCATCGTTGTCCACAGTGGCGAGGAGGCGCTGACCATGATATCCTCCCACTGTCCCGACCTGATCATTCTGGATCTGGGTCTGCCGGATATGGACGGCATGGAGGTGCTGCGTTCCGTCCGCAAATGGTCGAACCTGCCGGTGGTAGTGGTCTCCGCCCGCCATCACGAGCATGACAAGGTGGAGGCGCTGGACTACGGCGCCGATGACTACATCTCCAAGCCCTTCGGCACCTCCGAGCTGCTGGCACGCATCCGCACCGCCATCCGCCATACCCGCACCACCCTGTCCGATCCGCAGATCGCCCAGTCCGGCAAATTCACCACCGGCGAACTGACCATCGACTACGATAAGCATCAGGTGCTGATGCGGGGCGAAAACGCCAAGCTCACCGTCAACGAGTATAAGATCGTGGCGCTGCTGGGCAAATACGCCGGCAAGGTGCTGACCTATGACTTCATCATCCGCGAGTTGTGGGGACCCAAGGCCAAGACAGACAACCAGATCCTCCGTGTGAACATGGCCAACATCCGCCGCAAGATCGAAAAGGATCCCAGCCATCCCGAGTACCTGTTTACCGAGGTAGGCGTGGGCTACCGGATGCGGGAAGGCGACTGAACCCTGCAGCTACATACTTTTGACAAAAGACCCCTGCCATTGGCGGGGGTCTTTTGTGAATTTGTTGGCAAATAACGGAAATTTTATAAGGTGCCGATAAAGAAAAAACGACTCTCTGCAAGCGGTGTGTTAAGAAACGTTCCGCCATATTTACAGCCGCCCGACGGCATAGTAAACTCTTTCCATACCGCATTTCCATGGCGGTAACTAAGTGATAAGGAGAGAAAACAATGGAAGAAAGAAAAGGCTTTGGGTCCAATTTTGGATTCCTGATGGCTGCTGTCGGTTCGGCAGTCGGCCTGGGCAACATCTGGGGTTTCCCCAATAAGATGGGTGCCTGCGGCGGCTTCACGTTCCTTCTGATCTATCTGGTTCTGGCGGTTTGCTGCGGCTTCATCGTTATGGTGGGCGAGCTGGCGCTGGGCCGTAAGACCGGACACGGCGCTGTCGGCGCCTACAAGGTGCTCAGCAAGAAGTTCAGCTGGATGGGCTGGCTGGGCATCCTGTCCGCGTTCTTCATCCTGTTCTTCTACTGTGCGCTGGGCGGCTACTGCATCAAGTACACCGTCCTGAACGTGGGCGACCTGTTTGGCGCCGGCTTCGGCTCCAACGGGCTGAACGGCGCTGAGATTTTCGGCGCCTTCATGGCCAGCCCCACCGAGGCCATTATCTACGGCCTGATCTTCGTGGCTCTGACCATGATCATCGTCATGGGCGGTATCGGCGGCGGTATCGAAAAGGTCTGCTCCATCGGTATGCCCGCTCTGTTCGTGGCGCTGCTGATCTGCATTATCCGTGCCTGCACGCTGCCCGGCGCTGTGGACGGCCTGAAGTACATGTTCGTTCCCGGCTGGTCCGT
>CAKTKM010000042.1 GCA_934569425.1 uncultured Oscillospiraceae bacterium | reverse complement strand
TATATGCCCATGGCGGAGCTGGTGGATATCGCCAAGGAGCTGGCGCGCATCGCCGCCGAGCGCAAGAAGGCGGAGGAGAATCTCCAGCGCATCGAGGCCAAGCTGGCCAATGAGTCCTTCACCTCCCGGGCGCCGGAAAATGTCGTCAATGCCGAGCGCGAAAAAGCGGAGAAGGCCCGCGCCCTCATCGCCAAGCTGGATGAGTCCGCCGCTGCGATGAAGCTCTGATTTTTCGCCCCGACAGGCGCGATTCGACACGGAAAACGCCCTGAATACACTATAATCACCGTAGATCAACGATCTGCGGTGATTATTTTTTAGAACGCTTTTACAAAGGAGCAACGTATATGGAAGTATCTGCCAAGCACGAGGGCAGCCAGCTGGAGCTTGCCCTGAAAGGAGAGTTGGACCATCACGGCGCCAAGGGACTGCTGGCCTGTCTGGAGCAGGAGATCCAGCGCTCACTGCCCATGGTCCTCATTCTGGATTTCTCAGGCGTCACGTTCATGGACAGCTCCGGCATCGCCGTGGCGCTGCGTGGCTGGCAGCGCATGCGGGAGCTGGGCGGCAGCGTAGCGCTGCACCATGTGGCGCCGCAGCCCCGCAAGGTGTTCGAGGCCGCGGGCATCGGGCGCATGATGACCATTAAATAAACAGATCAAAGGAGGAGATTACATATGACACGCGCGGAAAACTATGTGACCCTTGAATTTCTCAGCCGCAGCAGCAACGAGAGCTTCGCCCGTACGGCGGCAGCCGGCTTCGCCGCCCAGTTGGATCCCACGCTGGACGAGCTGGGCGACATCAAGACCGCCGTCAGCGAGGCGGTGACCAACGCCATCGTCCACGCCTATCCGGACGCGCTGGGAAAGATCATCATGAAAATGAAGCTCCTGAAGGGCGGCGTCCTGGAGATCACCGTCCGCGACTGGGGCCGCGGTATCACCGATGTGGAGGAGGCCCGCCGCCCGCTGTTCACCACCGGCGGCAGTGAGCGCAGCGGTATGGGCTTCACCATCATGGAGAGTTTCATGGACAAGCTATCCGTCCGTTCGGTGCCCGGAAAGGGCACCACCGTCCAGATGCGCAAGCGCATCGTCCCGCGTCTGGTGTCCCGATGACCGCGGAAGACCGCATGACGCTGCTGGAACGCGCGCAGCAGGGGGATGACGATGCCTGCCGGCAAATGCTGGTGGAGAATGCCGGCCTCATCTGGTCCATCGTCAAACGATACCGCACCTGCGGTGTGGAGGCGGACGACCTCTACCAGCTTGGATGTATTGGATTTATAAAGGCTGTAAAGGGGTTTGACCTCACATACGGAACGCAGTTTTCCACCTACGCCGTGCCCAAGATCGCCGGGGAGATCCGTCGTTTTCTGCGGGACGACGGGCCCATCAAGGTGGGCCGCACCCTGCGGGAAAAGGGGCAGATGCTCTGGGCCGCCCGCGAACGCCTGCAAAACCGTTTGGGCTGCGCACCCAAGCTCTCCGAGCTGGCAGAGGAGACGGGTCTTACCGTGGAGGAGATCGCCAACATCGAGTTGGCGGTGGTGGCCCCGGAATCCTTGCAGCAGGAGACAGCGGAGGGTCTGACGCTGGAATCGCTGCTGGGCACGGAGGAGCCGGAGGCCGGTATGGTGGAGCGCATCGCTCTGCGGGAGGCCATCGACTGCCTGCCGGAGCAGGAGCGCAAGACCATACTGCTCCGCTTCTTCAAGGGCCTGACCCAGGAGCAAACGGCAAGGCTGCTGCATGTTTCGCAGGTGCAGGTCTCCCGGATGGAGCGCCGCAGCCTGCAGAAGCTGCGGGAGCTGCTGAGCGATTGACCAGCCGCACCCCAGGCAGGCAGAATTTCTCTGCCGCCGTACCGCATCGTACCGCTTTACGTCACTGCCGCACAGATCACAGCAACGCCAGCACGCCCGTCTATGGCCGCAGCTGCGGCCTGTCCGGCTGGGGAGCCGCCTTTTCGTATTCCAGCGGCAGAAATTCCGTCATGATGCCGCGGTATCGCTTGGGCAGGAAGGTGTTCTGACAGCGGGGATTCTTCCGCTCCCGGATGGCCACCGTCTCGAAGAAAGTTTTCCAGAGTCGTCTGTACTGGATCTCCGTGTCATCCGGCGCCGCCAGCTCCAGATACTCCAGCGGCGCGATGCGAGACATGCCCTTTGCGTACAGCAGCACCTCCCGATGGGTGCGGTCGAAGATGAAGAACGTCTCGTTGGCATAGCGGTCGCAGAAATGGCGGCGCAGCAGCGGCAGCACCCGGTTTTTCGGCTCAATGACCGCTCCCAGCACACCGTTGTAATCGGAGAATCTGACAAATCCCCACAGCTTCTCCAGCTCTCCGTTCATATGCCGGATGGCTCTGTGCAGCGGATAGCACACCGGGTCGGACAGATCCCGCATAAAGCCGCCGCCCTCCCGAAACACCCTGCGGACAAAGGTGTAGAGACACAGCTCCTTGTCCTCCATGCAGGTCAGGAAGGCCCGGCGCAGCACGTTGGCCGCCTTGGCCGACCGTCTGACAAGCCCCTGATAGACCCGCTGCCCGTGCGCTTTGTCAGTTATCACGGTGCGAACCTCATACAAGGACAAAAATCCCTCGTCGGCAGAAAATCCGACGGGGGATTCTTTATATACATAGCTGTCGTATACGCAGCACAGGAATCCCTCCAACGTTCCGTCGTATTGATAGACCACATCCATCCCGTTCACCCCGCGCTGTCGAACAGCGACAGCTGCTCCATGCCGTTTTCCAACAGCAGTCCGCGCTCCATCCGCTCCAGCTGTACCGGCAGCGTGGCAGGGGAGAAGCGCAGTCCCTGCCGCATCCGTCCGCCGCAGGTGAGGAAAAACTGCGCCCGCTTCACCACAACGCCCAGCTTTTTCAGATCCTCGAACCGCAGATTTGTCTGCCGCCGGGCTGACAGGATGCGCCGCGCACTGACAGGCCCGATGCCCGGCACCCGCAGCAGCGTCTCCATATCCGCCCGCATGACCTCCACCGGAAACTGCTCCAGATGCGCCACTGCCCAGCTGGACTTGGGGTCCAGCCGCTGGTCAAAGTTCGGGTGTGTCTCATCCAGCAGTTCCTCCGCCCGGAAGCCGTAGAACCGCAGCAGCCAGTCGGCCTGGTACAGCCGATGCTCCCGCAGCAGCGGCGGCTTGGTGTCCAGAGCGGGGAGGAGACTATTCTCCACTACCGGCACATAGGCGGAGTAGAACACCCGCTTCAGCCGGTACTTCTCATACAGCGACTCCGTCAGACGGAGAATATGCCGGTCATTGTCACCGGTGGCCCCTACGATGAGCTGCGTGCTCTGTCCCGCCGGTGCAAAGGCCGGCGCGTGCTTATACTTCACCAGCTCCGTCTTGCTCTGGATCACGCCGTCCCGTATCTGCCCCATGGGCCGCAGGATGGCGCTTTTCGTCTTATCCGGTGCCAGCAGCTGCAAGCCGTCCTGCGACGGCAGCTCGATGTTGACACTGAGCCGGTCCGCCAGCAGTCCCAGCTGCCGTACCAGCTCCGGCGAGGTGCCGGGAATGGCCTTGGCATGGATATACCCATTGAACCGGTACTCCTCCCGCAGGATGCGCAGCGCCCGGATCATCTGTTCCGTGGTATAGTCCGGGCTGCGCAGCACGCCGCTGGACAGAAACAGCCCTTCGATATAGTTCCGCCGGTAGAAACCAATGGTCAGCTCCGCCAGTTCCCGCGGCGTGAACGCCGCCCGCCGCGTATCGTTGCTGCGCCGGTTGACACAGTATTTACAGTCGAAGGTGCAGACGTTGGTCATCAGCACCTTCAGCAGTGTGATGCACCGCCCATCAGCGGAGAAGCTGTGGCAGCACCCGGCGATAGAGGAGGACGTATTGCCGATCATACCGGGTCTGGAGCCGCGCCGCACACCGCTGGAGGTGCAGGCCGCATCATACTTGGCGGCATCCGTCAGGATGGTCAGCTTCTCCAGAACGTCCATAGGTTTACGCCGTGCGGCGTCTGCGGCGGGGCGCCGGCTGGTCGATGCAGTCGATGAGCCGCATAACGTTGGCAGCAATGGAGCCTGCGCCCAGCAGGGTGATCAGCAGTCCGATGGTCGTCATAATCAGTTACCTCCGTGTCAAACTTATGTTCTATCCGCATTATAAATCGAACAATCGTTCTTGTCAACAGAAATCGAACAAAAATTCTATAAAATTTGCATGGGAGGTTGACCAGAGCGGCCGCATGTATTAAAATAAGGTGCAAGAAAGAGAAAAGCGAGGCTTCTGTATGACGGAACTGGAAAAACGATTCATCGCGGCGCGGCAGGCCGCCATCGCCGCTGATTTTCAAAAGCTGAACCCCCGCCAGCGGGAGGGCGTGCTGACCACGGAGGGACCGCTGCTGCTGCTGGCCGGTGCCGGCTCCGGCAAGACCACGGTGCTCATCAACCGCGTGGCAAATCTGCTGCGCTATGGCCGGGGCAGCGACAGTACGGACATCCCCATCCCGGTGACGGAGGACGAAGCCGCGTTTCTGGAGGAGTACGTCAAGGCACCGGACGAGGAACAGCGCCCGCTGATGCAGTATCTCTGCGCTGTGGAGCCGGCCCGCCCGTGGGAGGTGCTGGCCATCACCTTCACCAACAAAGCCGCCAATGAGCTGAAGGAGCGGCTGGGCCGCATGCTGGGGGAGGAAGTGGCCCAGGACGTATGGGCCTCCACGTTCCACTCCGCCTGCGTCCGCATCCTGCGCCGGGACATCGACCGCATCGGCTTCGACCGCAGCTTCACCATCTACGACACGGACGACAGCAAGCGGGTCATCAAGGACATCCTCAAGGAGCTGTCGCTGGACGAAAAGGCGTTCCCCACCCGGGAGATCCTGAGCATCATTTCCCGGGCCAAGGACGAGATGCAGTCCCCGGAGGCGTTTATTCAGCAGTGGCAGTCCATCAACGATTGGCGGCGTATCAGGATCGGTAAAGTCTATGCGCTTTACAACAAAAAACTGCGGGATGCTAACGCGCTGGACTTCGACGATATCATTCTCCACACCGTCCGGCTGCTGCAAAGCTGCCCGGATGTGCGGGCGTATTACCAGAACAAGTTCCGCTACATCCTCATCGACGAGTACCAGGACACCAACCACCTGCAATACCTGCTGGCCAGCCTGCTGACCAACCAGCAGCGCAACATCTGCGTGGTGGGCGATGACGACCAGAGCATCTACCGTTTCCGGGGCGCGGACATCAGCAACATCCTCAGCTTTGAGAAGGAGTACAAGGGCGCCCGCACCATCCGTCTGGAACAGAATTACCGTTCCACCCAGAACATTCTGGACGCGGCCAACGCCGTCATCCGCCACAACGAGGGCCGCAAGGGCAAGACGTTGTGGACCGATAACGGCGCAGGGGAGAAGGTCATCATCAAGACCGCCTTTAACGAGAGCGACGAGGCCAACTATGTGGTGGGCCAGATCATGATGGACTATCGCCGGGGCGGCAGCTGGAAGGACAATGCTGTGCTCTACCGGATGAACGCCCAGTCCAACGCGCTGGAATATGCGTTCAAGCGCAACGGCGTGCCCTATAAGATCTACGGCGGCATGAAGTTCTTCGACCGCGCCGAGGTCAAGGACATGCTGGCGTACCTGTGCGTCATCAGCAACACCACCGACGACCTGCGGCTGCGGCGCATCGTCAACGTGCCGTCCCGCAAGATCGGGCAGGCCACCGTGGACAAGGCGCAGATCATCGCCACGGAGCAGGGAAGTGCCCTCTACGACGTGTTCCGCCGCGCCTCCGACTACCCGGAGTTGAGAAACGCAGCTGGCAAGCTGATGGCCTTTACAGATATGATCGAATCCCTGCGCCGGCAGGCAGAGGGGTGCGATCTCATGGAGTTCTACGATTTGGTCTGCGACAAAAGCGGCTACACGGCGGCGCTGCGGGAGAAGGACGATATGGAGAGCCGCGGCCGTCTGGAAAACGTGGAGGAGCTGAAATCCAGCATCCAGGGGTACATGGAAAACGCGGAGGGTGAGCCGTCGCTGGCGGGCTTTCTGGATGAGGTGGCGCTGTACACCGATCTGGACAGCCAGTCCGACAGCGACAACTGCGTGACCATGATGACCATGCATGCCGCCAAGGGTCTGGAGTTCCCCCACGTCTATGTAGTGGGCATGGAGGACGGTCTTTTCCCGGGAAATCGCGCCATGGGCGATGCGGAGGAGATGGAGGAGGAACGGCGCCTTTGCTATGTGGCCATGACCCGCGCCAAGGAGACGCTGACCCTGACCAATGCACGGCAGCGCATGCTGTTCGGCCGCACGGCCCCGGCCATGCCCTCCCGGTTTCTGAAGGAGGTCCCGGAGGAGAACATGGAGTGGCTCAGCAAGCCGCAGCCCCGCAGCGCGGAGAGCGACGTGGGCTGGGGGGACGGCAGCGGCGATGGTTACGCGGCCAGATACGCCGGCGGTGAAAGCTATGGCGGCTACGGCGGCCAGAGCCGCCGCACCTCGCCGGTCACCACATCCTACTCGGCGGCCGTACCCGCCAAAAAGCCGCTCCAGACGGCATCGGGCACCGGGCGTAAAACCGCGCCTGCCGGCGGCCTGATGCAGCTGGCGCCGGGGGAGAGCGTGCGCCACGATGCCTTCGGACAGGGCATGGTGCTGTCCGTCCGGGTCATGGGCAACGACGCTCTCATTGAGGTGGCCTTTGACACCGTGGGCACCAAAAAGCTGATGCTGCGGGCGGCCATGGGTCATCTCAGCAAGGGCTGATGCCGCTGTAAACCTGAGGTTGCGCGGCTTTTTCCGGGCAGTTTTCCCCGCAAACCTGAGGTTGCTGGACAGCCGGCGGAAAAACTGCTATACTGTCATCACAGGAAAGGAGGCGTATCCATGTCAACTGCATTTGGTTTTCATTCAGGTATGTTCGGCTTTGGCGGTCTGGGCCTATTCCAGATCCTGTTCGCGGTGGTGTTTGTCGGCATCCTCTTTGTGTTCATGTTCAACGCCGGCAAGAGCCTGATGGAGTGGAGCAAAAACAACCGTTCACCCAGATTGACCGTTGCAAAGCGGGAGAACGTCAGTGTCCACCATCACCACGGCAACGGAGCGGGACACACCACGCGCTCCACCACCTACTACGCTACCTTCGAGTTTGACGGCGGCGACCGCTCGGAGCTGCGCCTCTCCGGCCAGGAGTACGGCCTGCTGGCCGAGGGCGATGCCGGCCTCCTGACATTTCAGGGCACCCGTTTTGTGGATTTTCAGCGGCAGGGGACTGCCGCCGCACAGAGCACGACAAAGCCGGCGCAGGAGGATGCCCCGCAGAGCCGGGAGCGCCGCAGCTGGGACCCGGAGCTTTGACTATCAAGCATGAAAAAACCATCCCTCATGTGAGGGATGGTTTTTTTCATGCTTTTTTCTCACAGCACCCGGACGCCGCCCATAATGAGCGTACCGGCCAGGGCGGCCATCTCTTCCGGCGTCTCCTTCGCGCCGTTCTGCAGCCACTTCAGCGTCAGCGACAGGTTCCCCGATACGATAAAGTGACAGAAGTAGGACAGCCGCTCCGGATCGCCGCCGTAGAAGCGGGCCACGAAATCCCGCAGGAAATAGTCCCGCAGAATGGCGCAGATGCGCTCCGTATAGGCCCGGTCACCGTTGGGGCCCAGCAGCACCAGACATAGGTCCGCGTTGTCTCTTGCGAAGCGGTACAGGTCTGCCAGATAGGGATAGGCGCTGCCCTCGCCGCTGCTGTGGGCGTGCTTGCGGCATACCAGAATGAGCCGCTCGGCCATTTCGTCCTCCAGCCGCTGCAGCAGATCGCCCACGTCCTTATAGTGGATATAGAACGTGCCCCGGTTGATGTCGGCCCGCTCCGCCAGCTCCCGGACGGAGATGCTGCGGGACGGCTTTTCCGACATAAGATGCATCAGCGCCTGGCGCAGCTGCTTTTTCGTCTTTCTCACGCGGCGGTCTACGGTCATATCCTCCATGTGCGCCACCTCCACCCGTGCGGACGTATCCGCTGTATTGTGAATATCTTATCACACTTGCTGTTACAAAAGCAACAGTCTGCGCCGAATTTGTGCGGATAATTCTGCGCACTTCTAAAAAACGCCGACTCCGCATAGAGATAGGACAACAGTCAGGATTCGGAGGAAGGCATTATGAATCGATCCACATCCATCTATCAGGATATGGCGGCCCGCACGGGCGGCAGTATCTATATCGGGGTGGTAGGCCCGGTGCGGACGGGTAAATCCACCTTCATCAAGCGCTTCATGGAGACGCAGGTCCTGCCCCACATCGACAATGCGTATCGCCGCGACCGGGCGCAGGATGAACTGCCCCAGAGCGGCTCCGGCCGCACCATCATGACCGCGGAGCCAAAGTTCGTGCCGGAGGAGGCCGTCCGCATCCGGCTGGAGGACGACGTGACCTTCTCTGTGCGGCTCATCGACTGCGTGGGCTACATGGTACCCGGCGCCATGGGGCAGTTCGAGGAGCTGTCGCCCCGCATGGTGATGACGCCGTGGTATGACCACGAGATCCCCATGACCGAGGCGGCGGAGATCGGCACCCGCAAGGTCATCGCCGACCACTCCACCGTGGGCATCGTCATCACCACCGACGGCACCATCACAGACATTCCCCGGGAGGACTATCTGGAGGCGGAGGAACGTGTCGTCCGGGAACTGCAGGAGATCGGTAAGCCGTTTCTGGTGCTGCTGAACTCCGCCGATCCCCACGGCTCGCGGGCCGCCTCCATCGCCGGAGAGATCAGCGAAAAATTCGGCGTCAGCTGTCTGCCGGTAAACTGCCTGACGCTGGAGGAGCAGGAGCTGCAATCCTTGCTGCGGGGGCTGCTGTACGAATTTCCGCTGCAGGAGCTGGACGTGTTTCTGCCGCCGTGGGTGGACGCCCTGCCCGGCGAGCACCCCATCAAAAGTGAGCTGTACCAGCGCATCGCGTCCGGCACAGCAGACCTTCGCTGCATTCGGCAGCTGGCGCCGTATCTGGCATCCCTACAGGACACGGAAAACGTGGAATCCGCCGGCGTGGCCGCCATGGATCTGGGGCAGGGCGTCGCCCAGGCCAATATCCGCCTGCCCCGCAGCCTGTTTTACACCACCCTGTCCCAGCGCTCCGGCCTGTCCGTCGCCGACGACGGCGACCTGATGGAGCTGCTGACAGAACTTGCCGAGGTGCGCAAGGCCTATGACAAGGTGGCCCCGGCGCTGATCGCCGCCCGTGAGACGGGTTACGGCATCGTCCTGCCCACCGTGGAGGAGCTGGAGCTGGAGGATCCGGAGATTGTCAAGCAGGGAGGACGCTACGGCATCCGCATGCGGGCCAGTGCGCCGTCCATCCACATGATCCGGGCAGATGTCTCCACCACTGTATCGCCTATCGTGGGCAACGAGAAGCAGTCGGAGGAGATGGTCAACTATCTGCTCCAGCAGTTTGAGGGCGATACCGGCAAGATCTGGGAATCCAACATCTTCGGACGCAGCTTCAACGAGATCGCGGGGGAGGACCTGCAGGCCAAACTGAAGCGGATGCCGCCGGATGCGCAGGCCAAGCTGCGGGAGGCGCTGGAGCGCATCATCAACGAGGGCGGCGGCGGCCTGATCTGCATCATCCTGTAAAAAGCTGCCGCATCTCAGGCTCTCAAAAAACTGTTCAGCCGCAGGCAGGCGGGGCTATGCCCCGCCTGTTTTTCGCTTCTCCGGCACGTCTGCATAGTTCAAAACGTATGGAACGTTTGGATTTGAATTTGAACATTTTTTAACGATTTTTGCTTTGAAAATGGCAAAAATAAAAATTTAAGAAACAAAATCGTAAATTTATAGTGACAAATCCGATTTGGATGCTATAATGTACTTGGAACAAATACCGCAGCTGCTGCGGACAAAGAAGGAAAGGAAAGCATCATGGGAATCAAAATCGGTATCAACGGATTTGGCCGTATCGGCCGTGTCGTCATGCGCATTCTGACAGAGGACCCGGAAAAGTTTGACATCTGCGGCATCAACCTGCGCAAGGCGGACATCGACTATATGGTGTACCTGCTGAAGTACGACTCTGTTTTCCGCAATTTCCCCGGCATGGTGGAGCACGCCGGCGGTGATCTGGTGGTCAACGGCCACAAGATAAAGATCTACAGTGAATCTGACGCCGCCATGATCAACTGGGCCGACTGCGGCGCGGAGTACATCATCGAATCCACCGGTGCCAACAATACCACCGAGAAGGCCAGCCGCCATTTCAAGGGCGGCGCCAAAAAGGTCATTCTGACGGCTCCAGCCAAGGACGACGCCACGCCCACCTTCGTTTTCGGCGTCAATAGCGACGAGTACCGCTCCGACATGCGCGTGGTCTCCAACGCCAGCTGCACCACCAACTGCCTGGCCCCGCTGGCCTACGTCATCCACAAGGAGTTCGGCATCGAGCAGTCCCTGATGTCCACCATCCATGCCTCCACCGCCAAGCAGAAGGCTGTGGACTCCCGCGGCGGCAGCGACTGGCGTACCGGCCGCTCCATTCTGAACAACATCATCCCCACCTCCACCGGCGCGGCCAAGGCCGTGGGCCGCGTCATCCCGTCCCTGAAGGGTAAGATGACCGGCATGGCGTTCCGCGTTCCCACGGCGGATGTGTCCGTGGTAGACCTGACTGCCCGCCTGAGCACCAGTGTCTCCTATGCAGACATCTGCTATGAGATCCTCCACGCCTCCGAGACGTACATGAAGGGCATCATCGGCTACACCCGCGACCAGGTGGTGTCCACCGACCTGATCGGCAA
>CAKTKM010000041.1 GCA_934569425.1 uncultured Oscillospiraceae bacterium | reverse complement strand
ACAAGGCTTCCGAGGTTTTTCTCCAAAATGGCGGAAATTTGTGCAGCACCAACCAAACCCTTGCGCCGCAGGGCTTTCCGGCTTGACGGCCTGATAACTCCGACTCTGTAGGCCGCTGGTTCGAATCCAGTCGGGCGTACCACACCCCCAAAAGCCGTATGGCCTTTGGGGGTGTTCTTATGTGCTGCGCTCGACAGGTACGACCGGTTTATATGAGCCGGAGATTTCTGCGAAACACCGCAGCGGCTTTTCACATCACCGACAGCATATTATACCGCTTCAACATCTGAATGTCCTCGCGGGAGACATGGAGATCCTGCAAAAACTCCGGTGTCTCCGGCTGGATGGTTTTGGACAGGAACACTTTGTTGGAGGTGGGCATGATGGGGCGGCAGGAGATGCCGAAATCCTGTCCCCGCTTTGTTTCTGCGTTCAGATAGGACGCGGGGACGCAGACAAGGTAAATATCCATCTCCGTGTCGCGGTTGCGGGTGATGATGTTGCTCAGCGCGTCGTAGTGGCTCAGCGTGCCCAGATAGGTATTTTCACAGTTCTGATATTGCTGGTAATCCTGAAAATTCATATACAGCGCCACATCATAGGTATGTGGGCCGGCCTTGGCGCGGATGTCGATGACGCTGCGGACAAGACTGTTGCTGCGCCCGTCGAAGTAGTACATATACAGTCGGTCTACGCCGCGAAAAAAGGCGGGTATGCTGTCGGCCTCCAGTTCCTCTGTGGGCATGGGGGCGTAGTACAGCAGCTTCTCCGGCGGTACGCCCAGCGCCGCCGCGATCTCGTACAGCGTCACCACGTCTATGGCGATCTGCCTGCTTTCGTATTTGGACACAGTAGCGCCGGTCTTGTGGAGCATCTCCGCCAGCTCCGCGATCTTCAGCCCGCGCTTTTTCCGGTAGTATTTGATCTTCGCTCCAATTTCCTCTGCCAAAGCCATTGCACTTTCCTCAAAATCATATTTTGGTGATTTGTTCCCTTACTTTTCAGTATAGCCGTATTTTTCGCCCTGTGCAAGCTGAAACTTAATTTTAAGGAAAGTTTTTAAGCACCGGTATTCCCGAAAAGTAAACGGCACGCTTTGACCCTGCGGCGTCTGCCTGCTATTATAGACTCATCAAACGAAAGGAGCGCTGCACCATGACATACAACTTTGATGAGATCATCGACCGCCGCCACACCAATTCCGAGAATGTGGACGGCTGGCGTCCCTACATTTTCCACTGCGGGCCGGAGCGGGTATTCCCCTACAAGGACGAGGAGTTCATCCGGATGTGGGTGGCCGACATGGAGTTCGCCGTAGCGCCGGAGATCCGGCAGGCCATCATCGACCGCGTGAACCGGCAGATCCTTGGCTATTCCATCGTGTCCGACGACGGCTACTACGAGGCCCTGCGGACTTGGTGCGAGAGCCGTTACGGCTGGTCGTTCCCCAAGGAGCAGCTGACCTTCTCGCCCGGCGTCATCCCTGCGCTGTATCAGATCGTGGAGGATCTGGTGAAGCCCACGAACGGCAAGGTACTGACCATGACCCCAGCCTACGGTTTCTTCCTCCACGCCTGCGAGTATAACGACGTAGAGCTGGTGACCTCGCCGCTGAAAAAGGAGAACGGCCGCTTTGAGATGGACTGGGCAGACTTTGAGAAGAAGGCATCCGATCCGGCGGTGAAGGTGCTGATGCTCTGCAATCCCCACAATCCCACCGGCCGCATCTGGACGGAGGACGAGCTGCGCCGCATGGCGGAGATCATCGAAAAGCATCAGCTGTGGGTGGTGTCCGACGAGATTCACTGCGACCTGATCCGCACCGGCCTGCGGCATATCCCCATGGGCAAGATCATGCCGGATTATGAGCGGCTCATCACCTGTATGTCCGCCAGCAAGACCTTCAATCTGGCGGGACTGCTGCACTCCAACATCATTATCCGCAGCGACGAGGAGCGGGCACGTTTCCAGACACGGGACAAGAACATCGGCGCGGTGAATCCGCTGTCTATCGCAGCGCACAAGGCGGCCTATGAGCACGGCGGTGCGTGGCTGGAGCAACTGAAGGCCTATGTAGATGGAAATCTGAAGCTGGTGGACGAGTTTCTGAAAGGGAACATCCCTGCCGCAAGGTTTACTATTCCGGAGGCCACCTACTTTGCGTGGGTGGATCTGGGCGATGTGCTGCCGCAGGTAGCCGACCTGCCGGACTTCTTCGCCAACAAAGCCGGTGTACTGCTGGAGGGCGGCGACGGGCTGTTCGTAGGCAACGCCAAAGGCTATGTCCGCCTGAATCTGGCCATGCCCCGCGCTATGGTACAGACCGGTCTGGAGCGTATCGCAGAGGCTATCAGCAAAGAGCAGGGCTGACGGAATGTGTGTCCACGATGCGGGTGGAACAGTGACAACAAAACCTGTGGGCAACCACCCCCCCGCCGAAAGGGGGGGTGCTGTATAAAGCCGGCCGGCGGGAGGTTCAAAAAAGAATGCTGCCGATGGGGCGGCGATAAATTCTGCATATTTTCTGATGGCAAAGTCTGCCCGTCTGCGCTATAATGGTGCCGCAGCAGACGGAAAGCGCCGGGGAGGTGAGGACGATGTATTTCGTATACGGAGAGACAGAGCTTGCCTATCTGCGGAAAAAGGACCGACGGTTGAGCAATGTCATTGACCGCGTTGGGCATATTGACCGGACGGTGGATCCCGATCTCTTTTCCTCGGTGGTCCACCACATTATCGGGCAGCAGATATCCACCAAGGCACAGGCGACGATCTGGCAGCGGATGCAGGACGCGCTGGGCGAGGTGAACGCCGGGAGCATCCTGGCGGCAGGCGTTCCGGAACTGCAAGCCCTGGGCATGACGTTCCGCAAGGCGGAGTACATCACGGATTTTTCCGGAAAAGTTCATGCCGGCACGTTTGATCTGGACGCGGTGGCGCACATGGGCGATGAGGACGCCATCCGGGCCTTGAGCGCCCTGAAGGGCATCGGCGTCTGGACAGCGGAGATGATCCTGCTGTTCTGCCTGCAGCGCCCGAATATTTTCAGCTATGACGATCTGGCCATCCAGCGGGGGCTGCGCATGGTCTATCACCACCGCGGCATCGACCGCAGGCTGTTTGAAAAATACCGCCGCCGCTTCAGCCCCTATTGCAGCGTGGCAAGCCTGTATCTGTGGGCGGTGGCCGGCGGGGCGATACCGGAGATGCGGGACTATAAGCCAAAGAAATAGGGAATGTGCCGTGATGTATCACGACGGCTCTCGCTGGGCGGCGGCCGGAAACGGCCTGGCCGGGCATGGCGGGGAGCGGCAAAGGAGGAATACAGATGATGAAGATCGCAGAGATCCTGAAAAAATGATCGACTTTTCCAACGGCAATATCCACGATATTGACCACTTTATCCGTGTGTGGACGTATGCCAGGACCATCGCCGAGATGGAGGGACTGGACGCGGAGACGCAGGCCGTCCTTGAGGTCGCCGCCATCACCCATGACATCGCCTGCCCGCTGTGCCGGGAGAAGTATGGCGACACCAACGGGAAGCATCAGGAGGCGGAGGGCGTGCCCATGGTGCGGGACTTTCTGCGGGGCACCGGCCTGACGGAAACGCAGATCCACCGCGTGGCGTTCCTTGTGGGGCACCATCACACCTTTACCGATGTCTGCGGGCGCGACTATCAGATCCTGCTGGAGGCGGACTATATCGCCAACGCCTCCGAAAACGGGTATGAACGCCGGAACGTGGAGAATTTCATCAACAGGATCATGTGGACGGAGAGCGGCAAGGCTCTTGCCAAAGCGGTTTTCTGTGTCTGAATGCCGAAGAATATCCCGCAGAGCGCGGAATAATCAAGGTGCTATGTGACCGGAGGGCGTAAAAGCCCTCCGGTCACTGTCGTTCCGGCGGCTTTCGCACGGCCTTGGCGGCCGGCGGTACACTATCCCGCTCCGGCAGACGGAACGGGCGTCGGAAGAAAAGGCGCGGCGGGGAGGATGCGCCGTCTCCCGCGCAATGGAAATTATTTCCATTGCGCGGGAGACGATTGTAAATCGGGACCACGCTTGCTATACTGAGCGAAGCCGGCTTTCGACCAATAAAAACGATAGGCATATGGTGCGCAGGATGGCGGAGGCGCTGTACTGGCCGGCGGGGCAGGACTGGACCGGCGGGCGCTGCGCAGAGAAAAAGGAAGTGCGCCGGTCAACCGGCGCACTTCTGTGTGGAGATGGAGAAAAGCGGTGTCATTCTGCGGTATCTGCGGGGAACTGTCTCAGCTTGCGCCACAGGGTGGAGTAAGAGATCCCCAGCATTCTTGCGGCGGCGGCCTTGTTGCCGCCGCATTTTTTCAGCGCGGCCAGAATGGCGGCGTGCTCCGCGTCCTGGATGCGCAGGGAGGAGGCGGCGACGGACTCGGATCCGGCGGGGGCCTCCGCGGGGAGCCGCAGGTTGCAGCGCCGCATGGTATCCAGCGTCAGCGTGGTGCCGTTTTCCAGAATGGTCATGCGCTCGATGATGTTGCCCAGCTCCCGCACGTTGCCGAGGAAGGGGAAGTGCTTCAGGGTCTGGAGCACATCGTCGGAGATCTTCTGCACGTTCTTCTGGTGCTTTTTCGAGAACGTCCAGACAAGGGCCTGCGCCAGCTCCTCAATGTCGCCGGGGCGGTCCCGCAGCGGCGGGAGGTCGATCTCCAGCACGGAGAGGCGGTAGTAGAGGTCGGCCTTGAATTTGCGCTCCTCGATGAGCTGCAGCAGGTCCCGGTTGGAGGAACAGATCACGCGCACGTCCACCTGGATGAGCTTGTCGCCGCCGACCCGCATGAACTCCCCCTCCTGAATGACGCGGAGCAGCTTGGCCTGCACGGAGATGGGCAGCTCGCTGATCTCGTCGAGGAAGATGGTGCCCTTGTTGGCGATCTCGAACAGGCCCTGCTTGCCCTCCCGCGACGCGCCGGTAAAGGCGCCCTTCGCGTGGCCGAACAGCTCGCTTTCGATAAGGCTTTCCGGCAGCGTGGCGCAGTTGATGGCCACGAAGGCCTCGTTTTTCCGCTTGCTGGCATTGTGGATGCTCTGGGCAAAGACCTCCTTGCCCGTTCCTGTCTCGCCGCAGATCAGGATGGCGCTGTCATAGGGCGCGTAGGCCTCGGCCTGTGCCTTGGCCTGCAGAATGGCGGGGCTGACGCCCACGATGTCGCTGAAATGCTTCTTGGCGGTGAAGCCCTTGTCGATAACGGCCTTGCGCACCTGCAGCTCCAGGTCGCGGATCTCGGACATCTGCTTGATGGAGATCACGCTGCCCCGCTGGAGACCGCCGATCATGACCGGCAGCTCCCGCAGGATGACGGCGGTGCTGTCGGAGGGATAGCTGTTTTTCCAGTCCGCGTTCTCCACGTCCACGATGCCGCACTCCTGCATGGCGTCCTCCAGCACGCGGCCCAGAAGCTCCTCCTCCGGCCGCTGGAACGTCTGGATGGCGGTGGGGTTGATGTTGAAAATGCGGCGGTTCTGGTCGATGGCGATGATGGCGTCTGAGCTTGCCTGCAGAATGGCGCGGTCCAGCTCGTTCCGCTGCTCGCGCTGCTGGATGGTGCTCAGCAGCGCCTGCGCGTTCTGCACCGTGGCTTCGATGATGAGTTCGTCGGCGTCAAATTCCAGACCGTATTTTCCGGCCTTCTTTGCATAGGCCACCATGGAGTAACCGCCGATGAACACGTTGTAGCCGGCGTCGATCATGTCCTGTGTCTGCTCCTCCACGGTGCGGCCCAGCTTCAGCTGGTAAAAGTCGATGCGCTGGGGGTCCTCGCCGATGAGGGCCAGGCTGCGCTGGATGTAGTGGTGCAGGGACTGGGTGCCGAGGTGTACGATCCGGCCGGGCAGCTGCAGGGCGCTTCTGGCGGCGGCCAGCGCATCCAGGCCGCTGAAGGGGAGGTCGATGGCGGGGATGGTGAGCTCGTTGCGGATATGCTCCAGCGTCAGGCCGTGGCTCACGATCAGCTTGACGCCCTTGGGGATCAGCTCCCGCGCCAGCTCTACGGCCTCTCCCGTGGAGCGGAGATACACCGGATAATCAAGCTCCATTTTCTCCAACGCGGACTTCACGCTCTCCACGACGGGAATGTTCGGGATAATGAAGGTGATGCTGTAATCCATGGCGGCCTCCTTATGTGTTCTTAATGAGGATATTTCATTTTACAACATGAAAGGGTCATATTGCAATACTGAAATAGGAGGACGCAAAAAGAAGTTGTCGAAAAAAGCTGTTTTTTGGGGCGTGACGGCGTTGGCATGAGTTTTGCATAGTAATTAGCAGAAGGCATTCCCACAGATCACCCAAAAATCAAGGAGGTCAATATGCTCAAGAAATATCATGGTATCATTCCCCCCATCATCACGCCGGTAGATGCCCACGAGAATGTGGACGAGGCGGGATACCGGCAGCTGCTGGAGTACTGTGTGCAGGGCGGCCTGCACGGCATCCTGGTGGCCGGCACCAACGGCGAGACCATGGCGCTGACGCAGAAGGAGCGCACCCGCGCCATCCAGATCACGCTGGACCAGATCAACGGCCGCATCCCCGTTATGGCAGGCTGCATGGATACCAGCACCCGCCGCGTCATCGAGAACATCAAGGCGGCACAGGATGTGGGCCTGACCTGCGCGGCGGTCACCTCCGTGTTCTATGATCGCCATACCTCTCAGGATGAGACGGTGCGCCACTTCGAGCGCATCCTGCAGGAGACCGACATTCCTGAGCTCATCATCTATAACATTCCTCCCTTTACCGGCATGAAGCTGACCGGCGCGACCATCATCAAAATCGCCAAGCTGGACAAGCGCATCGTCGGCTGCAAGGACAGCTCCGGCGACTTCACCAGCTTCCTGCAGGTGATGCACGAGTTCAACGACGACCCCAACTTCTCCACCCTCAGCGGCGCCACGGCGCAGGCTCTGACCGAGGTGCTGATGGGCGCGGACGGCTTCGTTCCCGCGCTGGCTCCCTGCTTCCCCGAGCTGTTTGTGGACGCCTACAACGCAGCCAGGAGCGGCGACATCGCCCTGACCTGGAAGTACGACGCGCTGCTGCGCGAGTCCTCCAAGATCCTGGGCATGACCAAGAACGGCACGGCTGCCGCCAAGTACGCCATCTCCCTGCGCGGCTTTACCGACAAGCGCGTGATGTGGCCGCAGGACTTCACGCTGCCCGAGGAGGAGGCCAACATCGCCAAGAAGGTCAAAGAGGTCGACGAGATGTACGCCGATTTCAAAAAGAGCCTGCAGTAATAGGAGAAACCAAAGGAAAAACGTGGTGATAGTATGAAAAAAGTATTGTATATTCAGCCTATTCATGCCGCAGGCATGGACATGCTGCGCGAAAAGTACGACGTGGTAGTCGCCAACAATGAGGACAAGGCGTTCCTCATGGAGGCGGTCAAGGATGCCAGCGCCATCGTGACCCGGCTGACGGATGTGGACAAGGACATCATCGCCGCCGGCACGAAGCTGGAGGCCATCGCCAAGAACGGCATCGGCGTGGACAACATTGACGTGGCGGAGGCCAACGCCCGCGGCATCGCGGTGCTGACCACCGGTCATGCCAACACCTGGTCCGTGGCGGAGCACACCATGTTCGCCGTGGGCGCGCTGTACAAGCGGCTGACCTATTTCGACAACGCCATGCACGCCGGCAACTGGAAGTGCCGCGACGAGGGTGGCTTCACCGACGTGGAGGGTCAGGTGTTCGGCATCGTGGGCCTGGGCCGTATCGGTCAGATGGTGGCGGAGCTGGCAAAGGCCTTCCGCATGGAGGTGCTGGTGTTCGACCCGTTCCTGCCCCGCGAGAAGATCGAGAGCATGGGCTGCCGGTGGGCGGAGACGTTTGACGACCTGTGCAGACAGTCCGACGTGATCTCCCTGCATATGCCGCTGACGCCGGAGAACACCCACATGATCAACGACCACTCCCTGTCGCTGATGAAGCCCACCGCGTTTGTCATCAACTTCTCCCGCGGCATGATGGTGGATCTGGACGCGCTGTACCGCGCACTGGCGGAGAAGAAGATCGCCGGCGCCGCGCTGGACGCCTTTACGCCGGAGCCGCCTGATTTCAGCCATCCTATCTACAAGCTGGACAACGTGCTGCTGTCCCCCCACACCGCCGGCATCTCCGAGGCGGCCCGCCGCCGGATGTCCATTCAGGTGGCAAAGGGCATCGACGATGTGCTGAGCGGCCGCGTTCCCGAGTGCTGCGCCAACAAAATGGAGATCTTCCATGTGCAGTAAGTCCCCGCGCTTCTGAGCAAAGGCAAATTTCCCGGCATCAGCAGACGGCCGGAACAACAAAGGCTGTCTGTTTATGTAAATAAAACCCCAAAATTTATTTGAAGGAGAAAGAACATGAAGAAGGCAAAGAGAATCGTTAGTCTTATCCTCGCCCTCGCAATGGCTCTGATGCTGGTGGCCTGCGGCAGCCAGCCCGCCAACTCCAACACCGATGGTGACGGCGACACCCAGCAGGAGACCAAGCTGGATTGGCCCAAGAAGACCATCACCATCATCTGCCCCTACTCCGCCGGCGGCGGCAGCGACCTGATGAGCCGCGCGGTGGCCGATGAGCTGGCCAAGCGTCTGGGCGTCTCCGTTGTGGTTGACGACAAGCCCGGCGGATCCGGCTCCATCGGCATGCAGCTGCTGGCCGCTTCCAAGAACGACGGCTACACCCTGATCCTCACCGCCTGCGGTGCCTGTACGCTGTCCCCCTGGCTGAACGACGTGACTTACACCGATGAGAGCTTCGCCCCCATCTGCCAGGTCTCCGCGTCTCCCTCTTTCATCTGCGTCCGCAAGGACTCCGGCATCACCACCTTCGATGAGCTGGTGGAGAAGGCCAAGGCCAATCCCGGCACCATCACTGTCGGTTCCTCCGGCGCCGGTTCCTCCCACCACATCGGTCTGGCGGCTCTGGGCCTGGGCCTGGCTGACGACGCCAACCTGTTCCAGCACATCGCTTACGGCGGCGGCGCTGAGGCTGTCACCAACCTGCTGGGCGGCCACGTTGACGCCACCGCTACCATCTGGTCCGAGGTCTCCGCTTATGTCGAGTCCGGCGACTTCATCCCCCTGTTCTGCAACGGCCCCGAGACTCCTGACTTCGCCGGCGATCTGCCCTGCGCTGCTGGCTACAACCTGACCTCCGACGGCGGCACCTGGTACGCCTTCGCCGCTCCTGCCGGCACCGATCAGGCGATCGTTGACCTGCTGGAGACCACCATCCTGGACATCATGGCGCAGCCTGAGACCGTCCAGACCTTCGAGAACCTGGGCAACCCTGTGGTCCTGCTGGGCCAGAAGGAGATCGCCGAGAAGTGGAGCAGCGGCTACAAGAATGCTGAGACCACTCTGAAGGCCATCGGCATGCTGTAAGCGCGGCGCGCAGAAGCACAAAACGGTTCCAAGCACATAACGGAACGGCCGCCGGGGGATGGCAGCATCCCCCGGGCCGCTCCGGCCCGCTCGAAAAGGAGAAGAATAAGATGGATCTGAATCTGAAAGGCAAGGTCGTAGCCATCACCGGCGGTACTACCGGCATTGGCGCGGAAGTGGCCTTGGGCTTCGCCCGTGAGGGATGCAAGGTCGCCGTGTGCGGCAGAAGCGAAGCCAAGATCAAGGAATTTGAGGAGATGCTCGCAAAGGAGGGCTTCGAGGCCCTTACCTGCAAGACCGACGTCTCCGTAAACGAGGAACTGAAGGCGTTCGTCACCGCCGTGGTGGAAAAATTCGGGCGTCTGGACGTGTTCATCAACAACGCAGGCATCAACTTCAGAAAACCCTTCGATACCGTTACGGAGGACGAGTGGCATCGACTGGTCAATATCAACTTCAAGAGCGTCTTTTTCGGCACGGCCTATGCCGCCGAGGAGATGCGGAAAACCGGCGGCGGTGTGATCCTCAACACCTCCTCCTTCACCTCCACGATCCCCACCTGCGGCATCGCCCTGTACTCCGGGGTCAAGGCCGGTGTGGATCAGCTAACGCGTGTATTCGCCGCAGAACTGGCGGCTGATCATATCCGTGTCAATTCTATCCAGCCCGGCATGGTGGTGACACCGCTGACCCGTGAAAACTGTGAAAAGAACAACGATAAGCTGGTCAGCGCCATTGCCATGAAGCGGCTTGCCTACCCCAAGGATATCGTGCCAGGGTATCTGTTCCTGGCCTCCGACCAGGCCGGCTATATCGACGGCTTTACCATGCAGATCAGCGGCGGCAAGTTCGCAACGCAGAATCCCCATTACAGCTACCGTGCGGAAGGCGAGACCTATTGAGCCGCACGAGATTGGAGTAACGTATGAAAAAATATTGCAGCCTGAACGTGTTCGTCAGTCTGTTCCTGATCATCCTCGGCGCGGCCTGGCTGGTCCTGTGCTATCAGATGAAGGGTGCGGGCATCGGAGACAGCTCCACCTGGGGCACCGGCGCGACCATCCCCAAGTTTATCCTCTACATCTTTATCGCACTGAATATCTGGGTCTTTATCAGTGAGATCATCGCGGCGGGCAAGCGCCAGGCCGAGGAGACCAACGATCCCAAGAGCAACAGAGGCGCGCTGGTGGTGGTGCTGGAGATCGCAGCGCTGGTCGTCTATGCGTTCGTGATGGAGTACATCGGCTTCATCATTGCCACCATCGCCCTGATGGTAGTGACCATGCTGCTGCTGGGCGAGAAGAACAAGATCCTCCTGGCCGCCGTGCCGGTAGGCTTCACGGCGTTCCTGTATGTGGTATTCCAGTATGCACTGAAGATCACCATCCCCACGCTCTTTATCTAAGGAGGAACACACATGAGTATTTTTGCGACGATGAGCTGGACCGTGCTCCCGCTGTGCCTGCTGGGCACGGCTGCCGGTATCGTGTTCGGCTTCCTGCCCGGCC
>CAKTKM010000040.1 GCA_934569425.1 uncultured Oscillospiraceae bacterium | reverse complement strand
GACATGAATTTCGGACATCTATTTTTCCCTCCCTCCGATGCACCCGGCTCGATCCAGGGTGCTCTTTAAGAGTCATTCAGGCATGACTTAACGAATGATATTATACTGATTCCGGTATATCTTGTCAAGATGTTTTTCACAAATTCTGCGGAAAATGGCGAAAAAGAGGGCGGCCCCGGACAAGAGAGCCGCTCTCTTTCAACCGTGCTTTATTTTGCGGGCTTTACGATCAGATTGATCAGCTTGTTCTTTACCAGAATGGTCTTGACGATGCTCATGCCCTCGGTGGCCTTGCGTACCTTCTCCACAGCGTTGACGGCCTTCATAACGGCAGCCTCATCGCTGTCCGCGGGAACATTGACGGTACCCTTCAGCTTGCCGTTGACCTGCACGGCCATCTCCACGTTGGCGTCGATGGTCTTGCTCTCGTCATAGGCGGGCCAGGACATCTGCATGGCCATCTTGCCGTTTTTGGCGGCAAAGCCGGTCAGCTCCCACATCTCCTCGACCATGTGAGGGGCGAAGGGGGAAAGCATCAGCATCAGCATGGACAGGTCGCCCTTCGTCAGGCCGTTGGCATAGAAGGCATTTACCAGCGCCATCAGCGCGGCGATGGCGGTGTTCATCTTCAGCTCGTCAATATCGCCGGTGACCTTCTTGATGGTCTTGTGAATGATGGATTCGTTCTTGGCGGAAATGGCATCGCTGTCCTCGGCCATGTCCATCAGATTCCAGCAGCGGTCCAGGAACTTCTTGCAGCCGCGGACAGCGCTGGTGGACCATGTGGCGGTCTTTTCAAAGTCGCCGATGAACATGATATACAGGCGCAGGGTATCGGCACCGAATTCCTTCACCACATCGTCGGGGTTTACCACGTTGCCCAGAGATTTGGACATCTTCACGGAGGGCCGCAGCGCCAGGTTGCCGTGCAGACGGATCAGCTCCTCCTTCTCGGCCTCGGTCTTGGCATTGCCCACATAGTAGGGATTCTCGCCCAGGATCATGCCGTGGCTGGTGCGCTTGGCATAGGGCTCCTTGGTATGCACCACGCCGATGTCGTACAGGAACTTATGCCAGAAGCGGGAATACAGCAGGTGCAGCGTGGTGTGTTCCATGCCGCCGTTGTACCAGTCTACGGGTCCCCAGTATTCCTCGGCCTCCTTGGAGACCAGCTCGTTTTTGTTGTGGGGATCCATATACCGCAGGAAGTACCAGCTGGAACCGGCCCAGTTGGGCATGGTATCGGTTTCCCGCTTGGCGGGGCCGCCGCAGCAGGGACAGGTGGTGTTGACCCAGTCGGTCATGCGAGCCAGCGGGCTTTCACCGTCATCGGTAGGCTCATAGGCCTCCACATCCGGCAGCACCAGCGGCAGCTGATCCTCCGGCAGTGGCACCCAGCCGCATTTCTCGCAGTTCACCAGAGGGATGGGCTCGCCCCAGTAGCGCTGGCGGGAGAACACCCAGTCACGGAGCTTATAATTGACCTTCTCCTTGCCGAAGCCCTGCTCCACCACATATTTCTTCATGGCGGGGATGGCCTCGCGGACGGTCATGCCGTTCAGGAAGCCGGAGTTTACCATGACGGCACTGTCATCCTTGGCCACGAAGGCCTCCTTGGTAACGTCGCCGCCGGCCACCACCTCGATGATAGGCAGGCCGAACTTGGTGGCGAATTCCCAGTCGCGCTGGTCGTGGCCGGGAACGCCCATGACGATACCGGTGCCGTAGCCCATCAGCACATAATCGGACACGAACATGGGCAGGGGCTGGTGGGTGACGGGATTGATGACCTCCACGCCCGCAAGGCGGACACCGGTCTTGTCCTTGTTCAGTTCGCCCCGCTCAAAGTCGGACTTGCGGGCGGCCTCGGCCTGATAGGCCTCCACCTCGGCGCGGTTGGCGATCTGCGGCAGCCATTTCTTCAGCAGGGGATGCTCGGGAGAGATGACCATATAGGTGGTGCCGAACAGGGTATCGGCACGGGTGGTGTAGACGGTCACATCTTCGCCCATGTTGGTCTTGAAGGTGATCTCAGCACCGGTGGAGCGGCCGATCCAGTTCTTTTGCTGCGTCTTGACGCGCTCAATATAGTCCAGATCGTCCAGATCATCGATAAGACGCTGGGCATACCGGGTGATGCGCAGCATCCACTGGCTCTTTTCCTTCTGCACCACATCGCCGCCGCAGCGCTCGCACACGCCGTTGACTACCTCTTCGTTGGCCAGCACCACCTTGCAGCTGGTACACCAGTTGACGGCCATGGTGGCCTTATAGGCCATGTCGTGCTTGAACAGCTGCAGGAAGATCCACTGGGTCCACTTATAATACTCGGGGTCGGAGGTGTTGACGCAGCGATCCCAGTCGAAGCCGTAGCCCAGCATTTTCAGTTGGCGGGTGAAATTGGCAATGTTGTCGCGGGTGACGATGGCGGGATGGATGTGGTTTTTGATGGCAAAGTTCTCTGTGGGCAGGCCAAAGGCGTCGTAGCCGATAGGATAGAGAACGTTGTAGCCCTCCATGCGCTTTTTGCGCGTCACGATGTCAATGGCGGTAAAGGGGCGGGGATGTCCCACATGGAGACCTGCCGCACTGGGGTAGGGGAATTCGATCAGCCCATAGAACTTCGGCCGCGTGTCGCCCGTGACGGCGCGGTAGGGCTTGGTCTTCTCCCAGTTTTCCTGCCATTTCTTTTCAATGGCCGCAAAATCGTAATTCATACTTGCTCTCCTTCTATCTGAATTGTTTACCTTTTTATGAGCGGGGAAAATAAAAAGCCCCTGACCTCTTCTTGAGGTCAGGGACGCAAAAACGTGTTACCACCCTGATTTCGCCGCCGGTTGCCCGGACAGCGCTCCGTCCCCCTTCTTTCGTAAGGGGCATCGCCTGTAACGGGGCGCGGCCGTTCCGTCCTGTTCAGGCGGAAAGCTCCGGGGCCAGTATCACAAAGCACCCCCGCCGGCTCGCACCAGACCGCCGGCTCTCTTGCGTAGGGCATCGCTTCGCTTTTTTCCCATCATTGCTGCTTTCTATGGCAAAAACATTGCTCACATTGTACTCATTTTACCGCCGTTTGTCAAGGGATTTTCACCCCAAACCAGCCATTTTCATACAATGGAGAGAACCATGATCCGCGCCGGGAGCTTACCGGCGCCGAAAGGAGAGCTTATCTATGGCGAATCAGGACTTTTCCCTGCAGCAGCTGCAGCCGTTTCTGGACGGAAATCCGGAACGGGGGACTCTGCGGGTGCAGGTATCCACGGCGCTGGGCGCCTTCCCGGTAAGCCACGCACTGGTAGAGGTGGCGGTGATGCTGGGGGGAGGCCATGTACCGCTGTACCGCCGCCGCACCGACAGCAGCGGCATTGCAGACGGCTTCATCCTTCCCGCAAAACCGTTTTATGAGTCGCAAAGCCCGTCTACCGCCGCCGAGAGCATGACCAACTATGTGGTGTCGGTGACGCACCCCGGCTATGAGTCGGTATCCGACCTGCCGGTGGATGTATTTGTCGGCACCAAGACCATTCTGCCGGTGGTGCTGACACCGGCCACGAAATAAGGAGGGGAACGCTATGCCGACTTATCCTGTGATCCCCACCAGTATTACTGTGCATCTGGGGCTGCCGGACAGCGATGCCCCCAACGTGACGGTCCCCTTTACCAGTTACATCAAAAATGTGGCGTCGCACGAGCTGTACCCTACATGGCCGGAAAATGCTCTGCGCGCCAACATTCTGGCGCAGATCTCTTTTGCGCTGAACCGGGTGTATACGGAGTTTTACCGCAGCCGGGGCTACGATTTTGACATCACAAGCACCACGCAGCGGGATCAGGCCTATGTGTCCGGCGGCAGTGTGTTTGAGAATATCAGCCGCATCGTGGACGACATCTTCAATGACTATATCGTCCGGCAGGGTAATGTGGAGCCGCTGTTTGCCTCCTTCTGCGACGGCATCCGAACCCGCTGCGACGGCCTGAGCCAGTGGGGCAGTGTGGATCTGGCGGAGGCGGGCTACGTCCCCTATGAGATCCTGCAATACTATTATGGCGACAACATCAATATCGTTTTTGACGCGCCGGTGGGGGATAACATTCCCTCCTATCCCGACAGGCCGCTGGAACGGGGCTCCTACGGTCAGAGCGTCCGCACCATCCAGCAGCAGCTGAACCGTATCCGGGAGAACTATCCCGGGATCCCCGCCATCACGCCGGTCTCCAATGTCTATGACCGCGCCACCGAGGACGCGGTACGGGAGTTCCAGCGGGTATTCAATCTGGAGCCGGACGGCATCGTGGGGAAGGCCACATGGTATAAGATCAAGGAGATCTGGACAGGGGTGAAACGGCTTTCGGAGCTGGCCAGCGAAGGTCTCGTCCTGACGGAAGTGCAGCCCGCGTTTCCGGAGGTGCTGCGGTACGGCGACACGGGCGTGGCCGTCAGCACTATGCAGTACTATCTGGCCTTTCTGGGCTTTTTCCTGCCGCAATTACCGCAGATCACCATTACCGGAACCTTCGACGATGCTACCCGCGACGCGGTATATGCTTTTCAAAACACCTACGGCCTGCCGGTGGATGGTATCGTGGGGCGGGACACATGGAACCGGATGCTGAATGTGTACGATCAGATCCTTCGGGATCTGCCGCAGGACTATCAGAACTTTATCGAGCAGGTGTATCCCGGCCGTTTTCTGGCGCTGGGGGACGAGGGACGTTCCGTCCGGCAGCTGCAGCAGAATATCCGGAAGGTGGCTGACGGAGATCCGGCCATCCCGACGGTGGAGGTGGACGGGATCTTCGGCCCTGCTACCCAGTGGGCGGTGCTGGCGCTGCAGCGGCAGCTGGGAATGGATCAGACCGGCGCGGTGGGGCCGGTGTTGTGGACACGGCTGGCGGAGATGGCATCGGGACTTTGAAAAAATTTCCGCCGCCGCTTTTCAAACAGCGGCGGCGGTGTTATACTATTACCATCTATCAACAGGGGAAACACAAAGCACCGGTGGGCGCTTCGGAAGAAATCATTCCCCAAAAGGAGCGAATACCAATGAAAAAAACCGTATTACGCAGCTATGCCCGCCTGATCGCCCGCTGCGGTGTCAATATCCAGCCGGGGCAGGAGGTTTTTATCGAGGCGGATCTCGACCAGCCGGAATTCGTACAGATGCTGGTGGAGGAGTGCTATAAGTGCAAAGCCAGAAAGGTGGTGGTGGACTGGAACTATCAGCCCCTGCAGAAGATCCACTACCGTTACCGCTCGCTTACCACACTGGGCAAGGTGGAGAATTACGAGGAGGCGCGCTGGCAGCATTATGTGGATACCATCCCGTGCCGGATCTACCTGATCAGCGAGGATCCCGATGGACTGAAGGGCATCAATCAGGAGAAGATGGCCAAGGCGCAGCAGAAGCGCTATCCCATTGCCAAGCCCTACCGCGACGCTATCGAGAACAAGTATCAGTGGTGCATCGCCGCAGTTCCCGGCAAGGCATGGGCCAAAAAACTGTTTCCGGAGCTGCGTGCCGCCGCCGCGATGGAAAAGCTATGGCAGCATATTCTGGCCACCTCCCGCGTGGACGACGATCCGGTGGCCGCGTGGGAAGCCCATAATCAGGATCTTCACGACCGCTGTGCCTACCTGAACAGCCTGCACATCGAAACGCTGCACTATACCAGCGCCACCGGCACGGACTTTACGGTGGGCATGATCCCGGAGGGGCGTTTCTGCGGCGGCAGCGAAAAGAGCCTGCAGGGGATCGTCTTCAACCCCAATATTCCCAGCGAGGAGTGTTTTATCTCTCCCAAGCGGGGGCAGGCGGAGGGGATCGTCTACGCCACAAAGCCCCTCAGCTATCAGGGACAGCTGATCGACAGGTTCTGGATCCGGTTCCACGAGGGTAAGGCGGTGGAGTGGAACGCCGAGGTGAACAACGAGCTGCTGACCAAGCTCATCACCATGGACGAGGGCAGCGCCTATCTGGGCGAGTGCGCGCTGGTACCCTATGACTCTCCCATTCGCAAGTCCGGCATCCTGTTTTACAATACGCTCTTTGATGAAAACGCCGCCTGCCATCTGGCGCTGGGCATGGGCTTTGCCGACACCATCGAGAATTTCTATGAGAAAACGCTGCAGGAGTGCCGTGCGTTGGGCGTCAACGACTCCATGATCCACGAGGATTTCATGATCGGCTCGCAGGATATGAATATTGATGCGATATGTGCCGATGGGAAGACAGTTCCTATCTTCCGGAACGGTAACTGGGCATTTTAAGAGATGAAAGAAAACCGGCCTTCCTACGTTGCCGTAGGAAGACCGGTTTTTCTGAATGCCGTCAGGAAAGCGCCCGGCTCTCCAGATTGCTTCGCAGACTGGTGGCGGCCTGACAGTTGTTAATGATCAGAGCATCGGTAACGCCGTACCGGGCGATGATGTCCGCCGTGCTTCCCGCGTTCTCCCGAATGTCCACCACAACGATCTGCTCATAGTAGTCGATCATATAGGGGACAAAGGCGTTGCCGTAGGATTCCTTGAACACCAGCAGGGTCTTGCCGTTTTTGTTGTCGGTGGTGATCACGGTCAGTGGCTGGTCGCCGCACAGAAACATACCGGCATAGTCGCAGGTACTGCCATTGACGGCCTGACCGCTGTACTGCACGCCGTCACGGTAGTACACCATGGAATACCCCGCGTGGGGGAACCGTGCCGCCGAGTAGTCGGGGTTGGCCGTCAGCTCGGCCGGATGGCCGCCGTACATATAGAGAGAGCCGGTGTAGCCGGTGCGGATCACTGTGTCGTAGCTGTCCAGTTCGTAGGGCGTGATGCCGTTGGCCTGACAATAGGCGGCGGAGGCATAGTAAGCGCCCAGACTGGTCCAGTGGTGGTCGGTACGGTAGAACATATACTCGCCTGCGTGCTGATCCATCAGCCCCATGCACTTCACAGTGGTGACGGCGCTGTCCATCATGCCGTAGGTGGCGCGGATGAAGGAGGCAATGTCGTCATGGGGATCGTCATAACCGTCAGGAGCGTGATAGGCGCAGCACTTGGGCGTCAGCAGGCAAGAGACATGAATGTTGGGATATTTGGCGGCAAAGGCATTCACCGTACTTGCGTAGGCGCTGGAACCGGTGGGATCGGGATCAAAATACTCCACGCCGTAGTCACCGCACACCAGCACTGCGTTGGCGTAGTAGGCGGCGATATTGTTGGAATAGTGTCCATCGGCGGCGGTCTCCGCCGTTACAGAGGCGGCATCGTTCGAGGAGACGGCGCTGCCCTTGCCGGGGGCGATGTACTTCTGCCCTGCGGGTACCACCTGTAAGCCGCAGACGCTGCACACGCCGTCTTCCCCAACCGTGTGTCCGGGGGCGGGAGAGATGACGGCACCGCACAGGCTGCAGATCTCGGGTGCGGTACAGGTGGCGGGGCCGGCAGAGGTGTGGCTCAACTGGGGGGACAGCTCAATGCCGCACCGCAGGCAGGTCTGAGGGGTGGCGCAGGTGGCCTCCGAACCCGGCTCGTGTCCCAGGGCTTCGGTCATCACCTTGCCGCAGTCGATGCAGATTTCCGGTTCCGTACAGGTGGCCGCCGCGGCGGATACATGCTTGTGGCAGCCGCTGAGGATCAGTGCCATGGCCAGCAGCGCTGCCGCCAGCATCATAGTTTTTTTCATGGAATACTTCCTTTCCCGATGGGGTTGTTTCTATGACTATGCCATGATTATAATCAGCAGGACAGCCTTTTGCAAGACTTTTCACCTGTCATGAAAAAATAGTGTGGCGCTGCGAGAAAATCTGTGGTATACTGACTTGTACTGACAAAACGAGGTGAGACCATGAACCGGCAATATCCCTGTCTGGAGGTACATCTGGACAGAATTCAACAAAACGCCCGAGCGGTGATCGACCGCTGCCGCGAGCAGGGAATACAGGTCTGCGGCGTTATCAAAGGCTGCGAAGGTCTTCCGCAGGTGGCGGAGGTGCTGTGCCGGAGCGGTGCGGCGCAGATCGGCACCAGCCGTTTGGAGCAGGTGGTTCGCTGTCGAGCCAGCGGTATAGAAGCCCCCTTTCTCCTGATCCGCGTTCCTGCTTTGACGGAGCTTCCGGATACCGTGGCGCTGTGTGACATGTCGCTGCAAAGCGAAGTTGTCACGCTGGACGCGCTGGAGCGGGAATGTGAAAGGCAGAACAGAAAGCACAGCGTTATCGTGATGGCGGATCTTGGCGATCTGCGGGAGGGCTTTTGGAACAGGGACGAATTGGTGGAGGCCTGCGTCCATGTGGAGCGTGACCTGCCCCATGTGCATCTTGCCGGTATCGGCGTGAATCTCAGCTGCTACGGCTCCATCCAGCCAACACCGGAGAAAATGGAGCAGCTGCTGGCGTTGGCGCATCAGGTGGAGGCGCGTATCGGCCGGCAACTGGAGATCATCTCCGGCGGCGCTACCAGTTCCTATACGCTGGTACACTGGAATACGATGCCCAAGGGCATCAACCATCTGCGCATCGGCGAGAATATCCTGCTGAGCTACGACCTGCAGAACCTGTGGCACATTGTGGATATGGATTATCTGCGCACCGATACCTTTACCCTGACGGCGGAGGTCATTGAGGTGCGGGAGAAGCCCAGCTATCCGCAGGGGCAGTTTTGCATCGACGCCTTTGGCCGCAAGCCGGTGTACGAGGATCACGGCATCCGCCGCCGCGCGTTGCTGGCGCTGGGCCGCGCCGACGTGGGGGAGCTGGAGAGTCTGATCCCGCGTGAGCCGGGGATCACCGTCGTCGGCGGTAGCTCCGACCACTGTATTCTGGATGTGACCGACTGTCCCCGTGATCTGCGGGTGGGGGACACGGTGACATTTGGACTGTGCTACAGCCACATGCTGTATCTGTCAGGCAGGCCGGATGTGCGGGTCGCATTTTACGAGAAAGAACGGACAATCTAACAAAAGGAGTATTTACTATGGGTGATATGAAAAATTTTGGCATTTTTCTGTGGAACGCTGCCATTACGCTGTTTGCGTTTATCGCGGTAGCGCCGATCCTGCTGTCGACGGTATCCCAGTTTGGCGTGCAGAAACGCTTCGCGCAGACCATGATCGACGAGGGGATCATCAGTGCCGACGAGGTGAAGATGATCCAGCCGAAGAAGCAGATCGCCGGCGTCATTATTTCCGTGGTGGTGGTGGGGGCGCTGGCCTACACCTGCGTCAAAATGCTGCCCTATGGTCCGATCTGCGCCCTGTTTGGCTTGGTAGCCGGGTTTATGAAGTACCGGCGGGTGACACAGTTCAATTCCCTGACGGTGCAGCGTTTCAAGACGACCTATAAGGACAGCTATGACGCGAAAAAGCTCAATGCCTATGTGGATAAGATGTTCTAAGGGATAAAAAATAGTTATTTCGGAAAAGAAAGGCGGCGATATTCTTGACCAGCTATCCGGAAACCGGCGAAAAGATCTTCAAAAAAGGCGAGATCATCTACCGGCAGGGCGATTATGTGACGGCCATCTATGATGTGCTGTGGGGGCAGGTGGCGCTGTATATAGACTACCGCCAGCCCACCCAGCGTTTGCTGACAGAGGTGGAGGCGGACGGCTTTTTCGGCGTGGTGGGCTTTTTGGAGAGCCGTCCCCAGAACGCCACCGCCGTGGCGTTGGAAAAGACGTGCTGCAGTGTCATTACCCACGAAAACTTCGGCCATTATTTTCAGGAACGCCCCGCCAAGATCATGAGCATCATGCAGTATATGAGCAAGCGGATGCGGGTGCTGACCCGCGGATATCTGGAGGCCAGTCAGGCGCTGGAGGAATACGCCGATGCCGAACGTCTGCTGAAGGAGCGCAAGGACTGGTACGAGGAGCACAAGGATCTCTACCACCGTATCATGGGTCTGTTTGGCTTTGATTAAGCAATTGCATAAAAAACATCCCCGGCTATGCCGGGGATGTTTTTTATGCGGTTTTATACGTCTTACGCAAACAGGTAGCTGTACTTGTCGCGGATGGTGACGATCAGCGTCTCCAGATCGGCAGGCAGACCGTTGTCGGCACGGCTCAGGTCGTAATCCTTCGGCTCACCGAAGGTGCGGACGCGAACCTGGTCGCCGCCGAGGAACAGCACGCCGGCGTTCCGGGAATCCACCATATCCTCCGCGGTCTGGAACAGGGTGAACTTGTCGTGGCAGGGCTCGGAGGCATAGGGGCAGAACTGGGTGCAGTTTCCGCACTCGTTGCACATCTTGTCCACATGGACGATCTGGTGCTTGCCGTCTGCCATGGCGATGGCCACATTGGCGCGGTTGGGGCAGGAGTCCACGCAGTTTTCGCATACCGTCTGGCACTGCAGGCAGCGCTGACCTTCGCGGCAGGGATAGTCGGCCATCTTCAGCACGCCTTTCTTAGCTGCGGCATCGGCGATGGTAACGTAGGCCTGCTGGGGAATTTCGTAGGTGTGGGGCGCACCGATGACCTCCGCGGCAAAGGCGGCGGCGTCAGCGATACCCTCCACCACGGTGGCGGGGCCGCGGGTGGCATCGCCTGCGGCGTATACGCCCTCAATGTTGGTCTTAAAGGAGGGACGACCCTTCTTGTCCAGCGCGATGCCATTGGCGGCCATCAGCGCGTCGTCCACCTGCTCGCCCACGGCAGAGATCACCAGATCGCAGGGGATCTCGAAGAACTCACCGCTGCCCACAGGGCTGCGGCGGCCGGAGGCATCGGCCTCGCCCAGCGCCATCTTTTCACAGGTGAGGACGCCGTTCGCCTGCTTCACGGGAGCGGCCAGCTCGGCGAAGGTAACACCGTCGGCCAGTGCCAGCGCCAGCTCATGCTCGTCTGCGGGCATGTACTTGCGGGTACGGCGATAGACCAGCGTTACGTTCTTGGCACCGCTGCGCTTGGCAAGACGCGCCGCGTCCATGGCGGTGTTGCCGCCGCCGATGACCGCGATATTGCCGGCTACCGCGATGTTGCCGGCCTTCACACCCTTCATCCACTGGATCGCACCGGCCACATCACCGGCGATGTCCAGCTTGCCGGGCTTCCATGCACCCACGGCAAACAGAATGTGGGTATAACCCTGCTTTTTCAGTTCATCCACAGAGGGGGCGGGAGCGCCGCACTTGATCTCAACGCCGTATTTCTCCATCATGGCGATGTCCTTGGCGATGGTCTCGTTGGCGATGCGGAAGCTGGGGATCACATGGCGGGGAACAC
>CAKTKM010000039.1 GCA_934569425.1 uncultured Oscillospiraceae bacterium | reverse complement strand
CCACCAATATCCCGCCCCACAACCTGCGGGAAGTGATCGGCGCGTGCATCTGCGTGCTGGATCATCCGGACGCCACCCTCAGCGACCTGATGGAGCACGTGAAGGGCCCCGACTTCCCCACGAAGGGCATCATCATGGGACGCAGCGGCATCCGCGCCGCCTACGCCACCGGCCGCGGCAGGCTGATGGTACGCGCCCGCCACGAGTTTGAGGAATTCGGGAATGGCCGCACCCGTATCGTCATTACGGAGCTGCCCTATCAGGTCAATAAGCGGATGCTGATCAAGGCCATTGCCGATCAGGTGGAGGACAAGCGGATCGAAGGGATCTCCGATATTCGTGACGAGTCTGACCGCAACGGTATGCGTATGGTCATTGAGCTGAAGCGGGACGCCAATCCGCAGGTAGTTCTTAACCGCCTGTTTGCCCAGACCCAGCTGCAGACTACCTTTGCCGTGAATATGCTGGCACTGGTGGAAAATCAGCGGCAGCCCAAGATCCTGTCTTTGCGGCATATCATTGACGAGTATCTCCGGTTCCAGGAGGAGATCATTGTCCGCAGGACGCGCTTTGATCTGAAGAAAGCGCTGGAACGGGCGCATTTGCTGGAGGGTCTGCTGATTGCGCAGGATAACATTGACGAGGTCATCCAGATCATCCGCAGCAGCTATGACAACGCCAAGGAAAATCTGATGAGCCGCTTCGGTCTGGATGATGTGCAGGCGCAGGCCATTCTGGATATGCGTCTGAAGGCCTTGCAGGGTCTTGACCGGGAGAAGCTGCAGACGGAATACCGGGAGCTGGAGGAGCGCATCGCCTACTTTAACCGAATCCTCAATGACGAGGGACTGGTAAAGTCCATTCTGAAGGAGGAACTAACGGCCATCGCAGACAAATACGGCGACGACCGCAAGACGGAGATTCAGGATGTGGAGGACGAGATCGACATCGAGGATCTTATCGAAGAGGAGCAATGCGTCTATACCCTGACCCACAACGGCTACATCAAGCGCACGCCGGTCAGCGAATACGCCGCCCAGTCCAAAGGCGGCATGGGCAAGAAGGGTATCACCACCCGCGACGAGGACTACGTCTGCGACGTGTTTACCGCCTCTACCCACGATTTTATCCTGTTCTTTACCGATACCGGAAAGGTGTACCGCAAGAAGGGATACCAGATCCCCGAAAGCGGCAAGGCCGCAAAGGGTACCGCTTTGGTCAACATCCTGCAGATCGAAACGGATGAGCGGGTGCAGGCTATGGTGCATTACCGTCCCAGTGAGGAGACGGATGAAAGCCGCTTGCAGCTGACCATGGTCACGGAAAACGGCACGGTCAAGCGTGTGGCGGTGTCCGCCTTCCGGAATCTGCGGCAGAACGGCATCCGTGCGCTGCGTCTGGACGAGGGAGACCGTCTGGTGTCCGTGCTGGAGACCGACGGCGAGAGCCGGATCCTTATTGCCACCTACGACGGTATGGCGGTTTGCTTCGATGAAAATGACGTTCGCTCTATGGGACGTGACGCCGTGGGCGTCCGCGGTATCCGCCTGCGGGAGGGAGACCGCGTGATCGGCGCCGCCAAGGCGGTTGACGGCTGTCAGGTGCTGTCCATCACGGAGCGGGGCTTCGGCAAGCAGACGCCGGTGGAGGAATACCGCATCACCAACCGCGGCGGCATCGGCATCAAGAACTACATGATCACCGAAAAGACCGGCGGCGTGGTGGGTATGAAGGTAGTGGACGGCAGCGAGGATATTCTGCTGGTCACCCAGAGCGGCATCATGCTGCGCACGGCGGTGGAGAATATCCGCACCACCGGCCGCGCCACGCAGGGCGTTATCGTCATGCGCTTTAAGGAGGAGGGCGATCAGGTCATCGCTATGGCGCTTACCGACAGGGAGGAGAGCGTCGATCCGCCGGAGGCGCAGGCGTGAGCAAAAAACAGGAAAACGAGACACGGGCGATGCAGATCATCGCCCGTGTCCATACCCCATTTGCTGAGAAATTCGGCGTTCCCCGGCAAAGCGGGCTTGCGCCCACGCCGGGACGGATCGTGTTTGAACCGCCCTACCGGAATCCGGACGCCCTGCGGGGCGTGGAGGGATTCTCCCATCTGTGGCTGGTGTGGGTCTTTGACCGCGCTGACCGGGAGTCCTGGTCGCCTACGGTGCGGCCGCCCCGTCTGGGCGGCAATCAGCGCATGGGCGTGTTTGCCACCCGCTCACCCTTCCGTCCCAACCCCATCGGTCTGAGCTGTGTGGAGCTGACAGGCGTGGAATGGGAGACGCCGGAGGGTACGGTGCTTCATATCCGGGGCGCCGATCTGGTGGACGGAACACCCCTTTTGGATATTAAGCCCTATCTCCCCTACTGCGATGCCAAAAGCGACGCCACAGGCGGGTTTACCGATGGTTTACACAGCGCCGCGCTGCGGGTGGACTGCCCGGCGGGGCTGCTGGAGACGCTGCCGCCGGAGGAGCGGGAGGGGCTGCTGGCCGTCCTTGCCAACGACCCCCGTCCCCGCTATCAGGACGATCCCGACAGGGTCTACGGCATGACCTATGGAGGACGAAATGTGACCTTCCGCGTGGCGGACGGCACAGTGCTTGTTACGGGGATCGATCCGGAGGAAGCGGAGAGATGACATACCGGGATCAATACTTTGAAAAACACGCAGCAAGGAAGAACTTCCGATGAAAACAGTAACCATCTATACTGACGGCGCATGCAGCGGAAATCCCGGACCGGGAGGCTGGGGCGCGATCCTGGAATGGCAGGGTCACGAAAAGGAGCTGTCCGGTGGTGAGGCGCAGACCACCAACAACCGCATGGAGCTGACCGCCGTTCTGGCGGCGCTGGGTCTGCTGAAGGAACCATGCATCGTGGAGCTTTACAGCGATTCCAAATATGTGGTGGACGCACTGGAAAAGGGTTGGCTGTACGGCTGGCAGAAGCGGGGCTGGATCAAGGCCGACAAGAAGCCGGTGCTGAATGTGGATCTGTGGCAGCAGCTGCTGCCGCTGCTTGCCCGCCATGATGTGCGGCTGCACTGGGTCAAGGGACACGCCGAAAACGAGAAGAACAACCGCTGTGACCAGCTGGCAGTGGCGGAAAGCAAAAAATTTCGCTGAAAAGACCGGATTTCGGTGAAAAAAGACCTTCGTTCATAAATCGTTTTCAATATTCATAAAATGTTCACCGGCAATTCAAGATTCCGAAAAAAATATCAGGTAGGATAGACTCATCCAAAAGGAACCCCGATCCTTATGTGATTTTTCTCTCTCTCCTAACAAAACACACAAGAGGAAACGCCGACTCGAAAGAGCCGGCGTTTCCTCTTGTTGTTTATTTCATATTTCCACGGTGAAGTTGCCCTCCGCGGCGCGGCAGAGACGGCGCTGCCGCTCCCGTCCCACCGCCTCCTGCAAGGATACGATGATGGCGTTGGAGACGAAAAAGCCCCGGGGCGTCAGCCGCCAGCCGGTTTCGGTGCGCTGGGCAAGTCCGTGTGCCTCGTACTGCACCAGCAGATCCTCCATAGGCTTGAACTTCTGGCGGAAGCGCTGCTCAAAGCAGGCGCTGTCAATGCCCTGCACCGTTCGCAGGGACAGCATGATGTACTCCAGATCCCGATCCAGCGGCGGGATTTTCTCCATCTCCGAAAGCCGCAGCTCGCCGGCGATGTAGCTGTCCAGATCCTTCTCGTAGGCAAAGCGCACGCCGCCCATATCGGAGTGGGCGCCGGGTCCGAAGCCGGCGTATTCCCCAAGCGTCCAGTATTTCAAATTGTGGCGGCTCTCATAGCCCGGTTGGGCAAAGTTGGAGATCTCGTACTGTCCGTAGCCCTTCCCTGCCAGATAGTCCACTGTCCACAGGTACATATCCGCCTGCGCGTCGTCATCCGGCAGGCGGCAGCTTTGACGCTGCTGCCACAGGGGCGTACCGGGTTCCACCTTCAGACCGTAGCAGCTGATATGCTTCGGTTCCAGTGCCGTGGCGGCGCGCAGCGTCTCCTGCCATGCCTCCAGCGTTTGATCAGGAAGCCCGTAGATCAGGTCAAGGCTTATATTGTCAAAGCCTGCCATCCCCGCAGCGGCCGCGGCGGACAGCACCTGCTCCCAGCTATGGATCCGCCCAATGTGCCGCAAAAGGGCATCGTCCGCCGCCTGCACGCCTAGGGACAGCCGGTTGAAGCCCGCCTTGCGCAGCGCCCGCAGCGCCTTCCAGTCTCCGGCGCTGTCGGGATTGGCCTCCAGTGTGATCTCCGCGTCCGGCGCGATATGGAACCGCTTTTTCACGGTTTTGATCAGCCGGATCAGGCGCTTCTCCCCAAGATAGCTGGGTGTGCCGCCGCCAAAATACACCGTATCCACCCTGTGAGCGGCGCAGCGGGGCGCCACCTCCTCCACATGACGGATGAGGGCATCGGTATAGGCGTCCATCTTCTCCTCACTGTGGGGCAGGGAGTAGAAATCGCAATAGGCACACTTGCTTTTGCAGAAGGGGATGTGCAGGTAAAGTCCCAGCGGTTTGTCCATCAGGCATCCTCCTTCCGGTCATGCTGGAGCATGGTAATGGCATCGTAAAAACAGTTGACTTTGCAGGAGCGGCAGCCGATGCACCGGTCAACATCCAGATCGTAAAAGCCGTCAGGCCGCTGAAACATGCACTCTACAGGGCAGAACATGGCACACCAGCCGCACCCGGTGCAGGAGACCGGGTCGATCACGGCGTATTGCAGCGGCTTGCGGCCGAACAGATAGTAATTATCAGGTAAACTCATGATAGCGCACCTCATTTCCCATGCTATTATACGCCAAACCGCCGCCGTTCGCAATGCATGATTTTCCCACCGCGGGACACACTACCCACAAACCAAGGAAAGGTCGTGGGCAGCATGGATATGTCCCCCAAGCAGTATCAGGAATATTTGAAAAGTGTCAATCCCAAGTCTCCCCTGTGGAAAAACGTGGCGCTGGCCTTTGTGGTAGGCGGCGGGATCTGCTGCGTGGGGCAGGCGCTGGGGCAGTGGTATCAGTTTCTCGGGCTTTTGCAGGAGGATGCGGCAACGGCCACCTCCGTGTCGCTGGTGTTTCTCTCGGCGCTGTTTACGGGGCTGGGACTGTATCACAAGCTGGCCCGCTATGCCGGAGCCGGAACACTGGTACCCATCACCGGTTTTGCCAATGCTGTGGCCTCCCCTGCCATTGACTTCCGCACGGAGGGAATCGTCACCGGAACGGCGGTAAAAATGTTTACGGTGGCCGGACCTGTCATTGTGTTCGGTACCGCGGCCAGCGCGGTATACGGACTGATCCTGTGGGCGATACGGTAGCGCCGCTCCGGAATGCCGGGGGAAACGGTTTTACCGATAAATGCTCTTTCCTCCTTCCCGATTTTGTGATACAATACCATCAAAATCGAACGGGGGAGGAGCGTACATGTTCAAGCGGATATATGTGGAGATCACCAACGTGTGCAACCTCTCCTGCGTATTCTGCCCCGGTACAAGGCGGGAGAAGCGCTTTCTGACCGTGGAGGAATTCCGCAACATTGCCCGGAAGCTGAAGGGGCATACCCGCTATCTGTATTTTCATGTGATGGGCGAGCCGCTGCTGCACCCTCAGCTGCCGCAGCTGTTGGCCATTGCCGGGGAGCAGGGCTTTCGGGTGTGCTTCACCACCAACGGCACGCTGCTGGCGGAGCGCGGCGGCGCGCTGTTGGCAGCGCCGGCACTGTATAAGATCAATGTGTCCCTTCACAGCTTTGAGGGAAACAACGGCGGCGATATGACGGAATATCTCACAGGTGTGTGGAAATTCTGCGTCGCCGCCGCGGAAAAAGGCGTGCTGTGCGCCCTGCGGCTGTGGAACTCCGGCGGCGCGGAGACACGAAACGGAGAGATCCTCTCGTTTTTATCCACCGTTACGGGAGAAAATGTGGAAAACCTGCCGCCCGACAGGGCGGGCAACCGCCGTTTGGCGACCGGCATCTATCTGGAAACCGCCGAGAAATTCGACTGGCCGTCCCCCGATGCGGCAGAGGGGAACGTTCAGTTCTGCCATGCCCTGCGTCAGCAGGTGGCCGTGCTGTGTGACGGCACGGTGGTTCCCTGCTGTCTGGACGGAGAGGGGCGCATCCCGCTGGGTGATTTGCTGACAGAGGAGCTGCCGCATATTTTGGACAAGCCCCGTGCCAAGGCCATGCGGGAGGGATTTTCCCGGCGCCGGCCAACGGAGGAGCTGTGCCGCCGCTGCGGGTATGCAAGGCGGTTCAGCCGATGAAAGGAAGTAGCATGCAAAGAACACCCCGACAGTTGAAAGCGCTTCCCGCTCCCCTGCTGGCGTGGTACGACGTCAACCGCCGTCATCTGCCGTGGCGGGAGGAGGTCTCTCCGTATCGGACATGGGTATCGGAGATCATGCTGCAGCAGACCCGCGTCGCGGCGGTGCTGCCGTATTTTGACCGGTTTATGCGGACGCTGCCCACGGTGGAAGCACTGGCCGCCGCACCGGAGGAGCAGCTGCTGTCCCTGTGGCAGGGGCTGGGCTATTACAGCCGCGCCCGCAACCTGCAAAAAGCCGCCCGCGTGATCACGGAGCAGCTGGACGGCGTTTTTCCGAATACATATGAGCGCCTGACGGCGCTTCCGGGGATCGGCGATTATACGGCGGGGGCCATCGCATCCATTGCGTTTGGACAGCCCGTACCGGCGGTGGACGGCAATGCCCTGCGGCTTGTGTCCCGGCTGACCGGCTGCGGAGATAATGTGATGGAGCCGAAGACCCGCGCCCGCTTCCGGCAATGGTTGGCGGAGGTGATCCCTCAGGATCGTCCCGGCGCCTTCAATCAGGCGATGATGGATCTGGGCGCCACACTTTGCCTGCCCAACGGCGATCCCCTGTGCGGGACGTGTCCCGCCCGGGAATTCTGTGCCGCCTGTGAAAAGGGGCTGCAGCGGCAGCTTCCGGTGCGGGAAAAGAAAGCGGCCAAGCGCACGGAGCATATGACGGTATTCCTGCTGCGGCGCGGAGGTGCCGCTGCCCTGCGCCGCAGGGCGGAGAAGGGGCTGCTGGCGGGATTATGGGAGTTTCCCCATGTGCAGGGAACGCTGACAGAGCGTCAGGCGGCGGCGCAGCTGGCGAAATGGGGATTACGTCCACACCAGTGGGGAAAAAGCTTTGCGGATAAGCATATTTTTACCCACATTATCTGGGAAATGCAGGTGTTTTGCATCGACGTACAGGGCGATGGTCCACCGGAGTGGGTGTGGTGTCCCGAAGAAGAGAGAGAACGCTTCCCTATGCCCACGGCGTTTGGGAAGCTGGAGAGAACATAAGGAGAAAGAGAGAGCAACACAATGGCACAGCTTTATTTCAAATACGGAGCCATGGGCTCCAGTAAAAGCGCCAACGCGCTGATGGCACGCTTCAACTATGAGGAGCGCGGACAGGAGACGCTGCTGGTAAAGCCGCAGCTGGATACCCGGGACGGCGACCACATGGTGTCCTCCCGTATCGGGCTGAAGCATCCCTGCGTCTATTTTCACGAGATGCGCGCCATGCCGGACGCCCAGCTGCAAAAGTATGCCTGTATCATCGTGGACGAGGCGCAGTTTTTGACCAAGGAGGAGGTGTACTATCTGGTGCATCTGGTGGATGACTGCAACATCCCGGTGATCTGCTACGGACTGCGGGCGGACTTCAAGGGCGAGCTGTTTCCCGGCAGCTATCACCTGCTGGTGCTGGCCGACAAGCTGGAGGAGGTCAAGACGATCTGCTGGTGCGGCAAGAAGGCGGCTTTCAACGCCCGCTTTGACGAGGAGGGCCGCGTGGTGAAGGAGGGCGCGCAGGTGGTACTGGGCGCCAACGACAGGTACATTGGCCTGTGCAGGAAGCATTGGATGGCGGGTGATCTGGGGCCGGACTTCCACCGGCTGCGGAAATGATCTGCACGCTGTGTCCCCGCCGCTGCGGCGCGGTGCGGACGGAGAAGGAGGGTCACGGATTCTGCGGCATGCCGGCAGGCATCCGCGTGGCGCGCGCCGCGCTGCATATGTGGGAGGAGCCGCCTATCTCCGGAACCAACGGCAGCGGTACCGTATTTTTCTCCGGCTGCACCCTGCGGTGCTGCTATTGTCAGAATGGGACCATCTCCGCCGGAGGCTTCGGCAAGGCCGTCACGACGCAGCGGCTGCGGGAGATCTTTGAGGCGCGGATCGCGCAGGGCGCCCACAACATCAATCTGGTGACGCCCACTCACTTTTTGCCGTGGATCCTTCCGGCGCTGGAGCCGAAGCTGAGCGTTCCGGTGATCTATAATTGCGGCGGATACGAAACCGTGGAGACCCTTCGGCTGCTGGAGGGTAAGGTGGACATCTATCTGCCCGACCTGAAATACGCCGACGGCGCACTGGCCGGACGGCTCAGCGCCGCGGAGGATTATTTCCCTGTGGCCAAGGAGGCGATCCGGGAGATGTTCCGGCAGACGGGAAACTGCGTGGTGGAGAACGGTCTGCTCAAGCGGGGCGTGGTGATCCGGCATCTGGTGCTGCCGGGGCAGCTGGAGAATACCCGCCGCTGCATCGATTGGGTGGCGGAGAATTTCAGGCCGGAGGAAGTGATGTTCTCCCTGATGAGCCAGTATACCCCGCAGGAGGGGGCGGAGGGGAACCTGCGCCGCCATGTGACCCGCAGCGAATACCGTGCTGCCGTGGCCTATATGGAAAACTGCGGCATTACCAACGGCTTTACGCAGGAACGCACCGCCGCCAGAGCAGAGTATACCCCGCCTTTCGATTTGACGGGGGTGTGAGAGAAACAGAAAAAAGTACGGTATTCTCAGCGTCACGCCGCGATACCGCAGGTCGTTCTCTGACACAGAGACGAAACTTTTCCGCAGAAAAGTATCACTCATTCCATACATTTAGCACAAATGCACAAAAATTGTTCCAGATTTTTGTAAGTTTTTATTGCAATTTTGCTGCCGACCTGATAAGATGAGGCTATCAGAGAAGAGGGCGCTGCCGCCCTTGAGGAATCGAAAAGCAGGAGGTTGCATATGAGCTATCCCACCACCGGCCACGAGGTCTATGTGAGCCTGAATTTGTCCAACACCATGCTGACGGGTATCGGCAAGGGTACTATTACCCGCGAAGAGGTGTCCGTGGACTATCTGAAGGATCTGTTTTCCCGCCATGGCGTCATCGTTTCCGCCAAGCCGGAGCAGGCGCGGCTGCTGAATCTGGTCAACGAGCAGTACGATCTGGGGCTGGAGATCCCCGAGAAGCTGAAGCTGTTCCAGCTCAGTGAGCAGCACCGCCGTCTGGTGGTCATCAACGTCAGCGGCCTGCGCCGCAGCGGCGGTTCCCTGCTGCCCTCCTATACCGAGGAGGAGTTTGCGGAGGCGACCTTCTCCTTTGTGAAGTACTATGTGCAGAGCGAGCATTACGACGAGCTGAAGGAGCGGGTGAAGAAGCTGGAGTACGAGCTGGAGCAGGAGCTGGCATGGCGCAACCGCACCGACGAGGAGCAGCTGTAAGTTTTAGGATATGTTGGGGGGACGGCAGCGCCGTCCCCTCTTTTCTTTTTTTCGGGTGGGAAAAGCTTCCTGCAACAAATTCTGACCTTCCCGCGTATCCACTATGAAAGGAGGTGGCCGACACGGAAGCTTTGTTGCGTACGGACAAAGACATTGAGACGATCTATCAGCGCCATGTGGATACGTTGTACCGCGTGGCCTATTCCTTTATGAAAAATCCGGCGGACGCGGAGGATATGGTGCAGGAGGCCTTTGTGCGGCTGCTGCGGGGAGATGTGACCTTTACCTCGGAGCAGCACGAAAAAGCGTGGCTCATCGTGACGGTCTCCAATCTCTGTAAAAGCGCGCTGCGCAGCCCATGGCGCCGGCGGGAGAGCTTTGACGACCTGACGGAGCAGCCCATGGCGGAGGATCCCGCGCCGGATGAGACGCTGCAGGCGGTGCTTGCGCTGCCGGAGGAGTATAAACTGCCGGTCTATCTCTATTACTATGAGGGCTACCCTACCGCCGACATCGCTGAAATGCTGGGGGTGGCGCCTGCCACCGTTCGGAGCCGCCTGAACCGCGCCCGCAAAAAACTAAAACTGACCTTGGAGGTGTATCCTTATGACGCCTGACGACATTTACCGCGCCTATGACCGGCTGCGGCCTGACGAGCTGTCCCGCGCCCGTATGCTGCAAGCCATCCGGACAGAGGCCGCCCAGGAGCAGCAGGAGTGCCGCCCCAAACGGCGTACCCTTCGGGGAACGGTGCTGGTGGCGGCAGTGTTCGTGGTGGTGCTGGCTCTGGTCACCACGGGCTTTGCCACCGAGTGGTTTGGCCTGGCCAGTCTGGGACAGCAGAAAGAGCCTTCTGATTGGGGCAGCGGTCAGGAGACCATGCTGAGCCTGCAGGGGCTGGCGGACAGCCCCGCCTGCCAGGCCGCGAAAGCCTGGAACGACTGGTGCAGTACCTACGAGCCGGATCCGGCGGCCATCATCACGCCGGAGGTTTCCTATCTCTGCTACGGCTGCTGCACACAGGAGATGGTGGAAAAGCTGGACGCTCTGGCGGCAGAATACGGACTTTCCCTGCTGCCCGGCGAGGCGTTTTTCCCTGCGGATGAAGCAGCGCTTCTGACGGAAGCGGGATTGGCCGCCTCTCCCCGTCAGGACACGGACCGCATCCAGAACCATTACGAAGCGTCCTACGGCTATCACGACGGTACCTTCGTTATGGACGGCACCGTGACCTTTACCGACGGCACATGGCTGACGGAACCGGTACCCTATAAGCTCTTCCGCACCATGAAAAAGACCATGACCATCGGGTCGTTGAATTTGGGCGATCTGGTGGTGTTTCCTTACGAGGACTGGCCGTACGGAGAGCTGCTGCTGGCATTGGGGAATGACAGGGCGCTGATCATTGCGGATCGGACGGAGTCCTTTGTGGTGGTGGAAGTTCTGGGAACCTACTACGGCGATGTCATAGATGGAGAAGTCCACATGACCCGCGAACATATTCAGGCGATCGCCGATGCATTTCGGTTTGACGCACGATAAACAGCAAAACACCTCTCTCTCCCCTTTGCAAAAGAGAAAGCCCGCGTTTGCGGGCTTTCTCTTTTGTGTTTACTCTTTTACCTCGTTGAAGACATCCGTCATGTCTACATCATACATATGCTTCAGCATGCGGGTCACCATGTTGCTGTAGCCCCATTCGTTATCGTACCATGCGATCAGTTTGACAAAGTCCTGATCCAGCATGATGCCGGCGGTCTCATCAAATACGCAGGGGCAGGGGTTGGCGATCATATCGGTGGACACCACCTGATCGCGGGTATAGCCGATGATGCCCTTCATATA
>CAKTKM010000038.1 GCA_934569425.1 uncultured Oscillospiraceae bacterium | reverse complement strand
GCTGTATTCTGGTGCTGCTGATGTATGTAGGCGGCTGCGCCGGCTCCACTGCCGGCGGCATGAAGATCAGCCGCCTGATGCTGCAGGTCAAGAGTCTGCGGCGGGAGCTGGATCATATCATCCACCCCAACCGTGTGTCCGTCATCACCATAGACGGGCAGGGTGTGGACGAACGGGCCGTCAACTCCGCCCACATGTTTCAGGTGGCATATCTGCTGATCCTGATGGCGGGTACGCTGGTGGTGTCGCTGGACGTGCTGGGCTTTACGGAGTCCTTTGTGGCATCGCTGACCTGCGTCAGCAACGTGGGGCCGTCGCTGGGCGCGCTGGGTCCTATGGCCAACTTTGCGCCGCTGTCGTGGTTCAGCAAGCTGGTGCTGACCCTCATTATGCTGATGGGACGTCTGGAACTGATGCCGCTGCTGGTGCTGCTGAGCCCGTCCACATGGCGGAATAAATGATAAAAAAAGAAGTGGCGCGGCCACTTCTTTTTTATCTTCAGCACCCGTCCCGGGCGGCCAGCATGGCGTTTGCCCAGTCCCAGTCCTCGTCAAACGCGGGAACATAGCTGTCGTCATTGCCCATGAATACCAGGCCAAGCAGGGTGTCTCCCCGGTACCGCGCCACCACGCTGCCGCTGACGGAGAAGCCCCGTACCCGCAGCCGACTGTCCATATACATGCCGCCTGCCCAGAAATCCGCCTCCGGTTTCCCGGGGATCAGGGCGAAGTCGAAGCTGTACCACTCCGCCCGGTTGCCGTCATCGGTGGCATAATGCCAGATCGGAGAGAAATTCGTCAGCTCGTAAGCCCGGAATTCGCCGGGGGATCCCACCCGGTAATCCAGCTCCCGCTGCATCACCGCGTCCAGCTCCGTGCGGAACATGGCGTAGGCGCTTTGATCGATGGTCTCGTCATAGTCCCGGCTGTGCCGTACCAGCTCATAGAGCGTCTCGTCCTTGAAATAGCCCGTGCCGCTGCTGGTCGTGCGGACACAGACCACGTTCTCCGCCAGACCGCAGCTGACGTTGACATCCTCGCCGCTGAGGCTCAGATCCAGCCACCAGAAGGGATAGCTGTCGGAGAAGCCCTCGGCCACCAGTGCCTGCTCCTCGGGGATCCCATGCTCCGCCGCGCCGTTAAGGGCGGCGGTCACCTGCTCCCCGGTCAGCTTGGGATACATCATGAAGTCGAGCACCACGTCCTCCGGGCGGACACCTCGCAGAAACGCCGCCACATCCTGTACCGCATTGGCCTCCGCTTCCGCTGCTCCCGCCTCCTGAAGCCATGCCTGCCATGCCGTCAGCATACGCTCCTGCCAGCCGTCGTCCTCCCGGAAACCGGCAAAGCTGTCGGAAGAATAGCCGCTGCCGTCCTCATTCAGCTGCACCAGTCCCAGCAGCGCACCGTTATGCTGCCGCACCGCTGCATAGCCCCACCAGTTCACGGCATAATAGCGTCCCTGACTGTCCAGTGACAGCCACATGGACAGCTCCTCCACCTCCTCCGGTCTGGCATAGGCCAGCGCCCGCAGGCGGTACATATCCACCCGCTCACCGTCCTCGTCATAGCTCCACACCTTCGCAAAGACCTTGACCTCATGATCCGTGTACCAGTCGTCGGTACCGAACTGCAGGCGGCCGGTCAACGGGCTCAGCAGCGCCTCGATGTCATCCCGCATGTTCTCATAATCCGGGTGCTCCAGCTGCTGCGGATAATCCCTGGCGGTACGCACCAGCTGATACAGACCGCAGTGACGGACATAGGCGCTGCCCTCCTGCGGCCCCACATAGCTGGACAGCATCGCGCTCAGGTCGGAGACCTCCACCAGATCTTCCGCGCCGCCGCAGGAGAGCATCAGGTCGCTGCCGCCGGTGATCGGCACCAGAACCGTCCAGCAGGGCGTGTCCTCCGTCCAGAAGCCCGACTGCCGCATCTGCTCCATACTGATCTCATGGAAGGCTGCGTCATTCAGCGCGGGGATCAGATTTTCCGTCTTTAAGCCGGGATATTCCTCCGGATCAACAGCGCCCAGCTGCTTTTCCGTCAGCGCCGCCATGGTGACCGCCACGGGACTGGCATCCTCCGGCAGCTTCTTTGCACCGGTGAAGACACAGCCCGCGCACAGCGCCGCCGCCAGAACCACGATCACCGCTGCGGCTGCCGCTGTTCTGGGCTTTTTCGCCAGCAATGTGATCCGCTCATGGAGACTGGTCTTGCCGCCGTCCATGGCGGTGGCGGTCAGCAGGGGATGCGCACCGCCGCCGCAGGCCATGCGGATCAGGGTGCGGCCATAGGCGGCGCGCTCTCCCTCCCCCAGACGGGCAATGGTGGCCTCGTCACAGGCCAGCTCCCCATCCTGACGGGACAGTCTTGCCGCCCACCAAACCAGCGGATCCCACCAGTGCAGCGCAAGGCACACCGTCCGCAGCAGCGCCCACACATGGTCGCCGTGACGGAAATGGGTGGTCTCATGCGCCACGGTGTGACGCAGCAGCGTGGCGTCCGCCGCCGCGTCCGGCGTCACATAGACGGCGGGGCGAAACAGGCCGAACAAACACGGCGCCGCCCGCTCCTCCACTACATAGACCGTCAGCGCGGCGCCCTCCATCGCCAGCGGGCGGCGCGTTTTCCGCAGCCGTCCGGCAAAGCGGATATTGGCTGCCAGAAAGGCCAGCAGCGTCACCCCCGCGCCGCACCACCACACCGGCAGCAGCACCCTGCGAACGGCAAGGGCGGCCTCCATCCGGTGAAACCGCTCCGTACTGGTGGCAGCGGGCGCCACCTTCACCGGCGCATCCCGCATCCCGCCGCCGGAGGGCGTACCCTCCACGGTTCCGTCCTCCGCCTGCCAGATGGCGTCCACGTTCCGGACGCTCTGCACCGCCGGGGCCTTTTCCACCACCGACATCAGACTGATGTCCGTACTGCCGAGACTGACAGGGAGCAGCAGCCGCACCAGTACCAAAAGCCAGAGGGCATATTGCAGCCGCACACCGATCCTGCCCCGCAGCAGATACCGCAGGCCGATCACCAGCGCCGTGAGAACACACGAGGAAACCATCCATTCAATCATGTCCGTCCTCCATTTCCCGCAAAATGGCATACAGCTTGTCGATCTCCGTCCGGGAGAGGGTCTGCTTCTTCACCAGCGAGCTGACCATCAGGCTGACGCTGCCCTGATACACCCGCTCCAGCAGATGCTCCGTCTCCCGCACCGCCGCGTCCTCCCGGGCGATCAGGGGGCGGTAATGCTTCATGCCGTCCCTGCTGCCGCCGGAAACAGCGCCCTTTTCCTCCAGCCGCCGCAGCAGCGTCAGCGTGGTGCTGCGGCTCCAGCCGGTCTTTTCCCGCAGAGCGTCAATGATCTCCCGCCCCGTGCGGGGCGCTCCGTCCCACAGGCACTCCATCACCTGCCATTCCGCTTCTGTCAGTCCCATATGCGCCATCGGTCTCACCTCCGGTTGTTTACGATTGTAATCATATGGTAACATAGTAGTTTACATTTGTCAACAAGCACTGTGAAAAAAGCGCTCCGGCACCTGACGTGCCGGAGCGCTGCGCATGTCCGTTACAGATCCACGATGGTGACCTTATGCCCTGTATGGGGCAGGAATTTTTCCAGTATGTCGGCTGTTTTCAGCCGCAGGGATGAGGTATTTTTACAGGGATGGCAGCCAAACCATGCATCCTCCGCCACCGCACGGTCCATAGCCAGCGTGACCCGGTGCTCCGTATCGTTCAGCAAGCCCAGAACAGAGGCGGAACCGGCATGACAGCCCAGCAGCGCCACCAGATCCTCCTCCGCGGCAAAGCTGAGGCGGGATGAGCCTATCTGCTTGGAAAAATCCTTTGTTGAAAAGGTCTTTTCCGCCGGAAGGCACAGCAGATAAAAGGCGCTGCGGTTCCGGGGCGTCAGCAGCAGGTTTTTGCAGATATGGACGTGCAGCGCGCTGCTGATGGCGGCACAGTCCTCCATGGTAAAGGCCGGTGCGTGATCCACACGGGTAAACGGAACCGACAGGCGGGCAAGACATTCGTAAACGCGATCCTCCGCATCACTGCGGCTTTCCGCCGGAGCGCCGCTGTATACTTCCATCCCTTACTCCTTTCCCACCAGCATGTCGCCCACGCGGTAGATGTCTCCCGCACCCACCGTCAGCACCAGATCGCCGGGACGGATGATATGCTTCAGCGTCTCCGCCGTCTCCTTCAGGGTGGCGCAGTAGGCGCTGCCGGGGATCCGGGCACACAGGTCACGGGAAGACACGCCCACATCGTTCTTCTCGCGGGCGGCGTAGATCTCCGCCAGCACCGCTACATCCACGGTGCGCAGCTCCCGGACAAAGTCGTCAAACAGCGCTTTGGTGCGGGTATAGGTATGGGGCTGGAAAGCGCAGACCAGCCGCTCATGGGGCAGACTGCGGGCCATATCCAGCAGGGCGTGCAGCTCATCGGGATGGTGGGCATAATCGTCATAGATCCGGGCGCCGTTGTATTCGCCCTTATACTGGAACCGCCGCTCCGCACCGGTGAAGGCGGAAAGTCCCTCCTCTACCGCCCGGCCATCTATCCCCAGCACATAGGCGGCGGCTGCCGCGGCCAGCGCGTTGGAAACATTGTGCTTTCCGGGAACATGCAGCGCCACATGGGCGTAGCGCTTGCCCTCCGCCATCACGTCAAAGCAGCCGAAGCCGTCAAAAAACGCCACATTGTCGGCAAAAATGTCGGCATCGTGATCCTTTACGCTGAACCAATGTACCTTGCGGTCAAGGCCGGAGAGCGTCTCCCGCGCACCGGCATCATCCCCGTTGGCGATGATAAAGCCGTCCCGGGGCGTCAGACCTGCAAACCGGCGGAAGGACTGCTCAATATCGCCCAGATCCTTGAAAAAGTCCAGATGATCCGCCGCCACGTTCAGGATCACCGCCACGGTGGGAAAGAAATTCAAAAAGGAGTTGCAGTATTCGCAGCTCTCCAGAATGATGGTGTCCCCCTTGCCTACGCGGTAGCCCTTCCCCAGCAGGGGCAGCGTACCGCCGATCATGACGGTGGGATCCTTCTGCGCCGCCATGAAGATATGGGTGGTCATGGAGGTGGTGGTGGTTTTGCCATGGGTGCCGGACACGCACACGGCGTTGCGGTAGGCCTGCATGATGGCGCCCCAGCCCTGCGCCCGCTCGTACACGGGAATGCCGCGGGCAATGGCACCGGCGATCTCGGGATTACCGTCGTGAATGGCGGCGGTGCGGATCACCAGATCGCAGTTTTGCAGGTTTTCCGCGCTGTGGCCGATGGCAACGGGGATCCCCACGCTGCGCAGGTGCTTCACGGTGCCGCTGTCGGCCATATCGGAGCCCTGCACCCGCAGGCCCATGCCCTGCAGCACCTCCGCCAGCGCGCACATGGACACGCCGCCGATGCCCGCCATATGGACGCGAACGCCGGGGCGCAGATACTGCCGTATATTTTTAGTGGGATGCATCATATTGATTCCTCCAAAAGCGGGAATTTCTTCCACCGCTTGTATTTTGCCTGAAAAATTATTATAATACACCTATGCGCAAAGTGCAACTGCCATTCTCACGGAAAAACGGCGAAGAAGGGGGGCGTCCTATGATCCCGCAGGAGGTACAAGCGGTTTTGCAGAAGCTGGAGCACGCCGGACACGAGGCTTACGCGGTAGGCGGCTGCGTGCGGGATATACTGATGGGCGCGGCGCCCCATGACTGGGATGTGACCACCTCCGCCCTGCCGGAGGAAACCATGGCGCTGTTTGACCACTTCGCCATCCCCACCGGACTGAAGCACGGCACCGTCACCGTCCGCAGCGGCGACCTGTCCTGCGAGGTCACCACCTTTCGCACGGACGGAAACTATCACGATCACCGGCACCCCGCCGATGTCACCTTCACCCGCAGCCTGCGGGCGGATCTGGCGCGCCGCGACCTGACCGTGAACGCCATGGCCATGGATGTCTGCGGCACGCTTCACGATCCCTTCGGCGGGCAGACGGACATCCGCCGCCGCCTTCTGCGGTGCGTCGGTCAGCCACAAAAGCGGTTCCGCGAGGATGCCCTGCGGATCCTGCGGACACTGCGGTTCTCCGCCACGCTGGGATTTGCCATCGAGGCGGACACCCGTGAAGCCCTGCGTGCGCTGCGGTACGACCTCTCCTATGTTGCGGCGGAGCGGGTACGGGAGGAGCTGACAAAGCTGCTGTGCGGAACGGACGCCTGCCGCGTGCTGCTGGAGGAGCCGCAGGTGATCGGCGCGGTGCTGCCGGAGATATTGCCCTGCGTGGGCTTTGACCAGCGCAACCGCCATCACTGCTATGACGTGTGGGGACACACCGCACACGCGGTGGCCGCCGCGCCGCCGGAACCGGTGCTGCGGTGGGTCATGCTGCTGCACGATCTGGGAAAGCCGGCGTGCTTCACGGTGGATCAGCAGGGCGTGGGGCATTTTTACGGGCATCCTTATGTAAGCTTTCGGATCGCGGAGGACATCTGCCGCCGCCTGCGGTTCGACAAGGCCGCCGGGCAGCGGATCTGCACGCTGGTACGCTGTCACGACCGCCCCATTCCCCTGACGGAAAAGGCCATCCGCCGCGCCCTGAACCAGCTGGGTGCAGACTGCCTGCGGCAGCTGTGCGATGTGAAACGCGCTGACAATCTGGCGCAGCATCCCGATCACCGGTGCCGCCAGCAGGAGATCGACCGGGGCGAGGCCATCATCGACGCGCTGCTGGCCAGAGACGCCTGCTTCAGCCTGAAGCAGCTGTCGGTCAACGGACGGGACATGATGGCGCTGGGACTGCGGGGCAAGGCCATCGGCGACACGCTGCAGGCGCTGCTGGAGGCCGTCATGGATGACCGGGTGGAAAACGAAAAAAGCGCTCTGCTGGCGCTGGCAAAACAGCTGCATGAATAGAAAAAGAGAGCCTTGCGGCTCTCTTTTTTCATCGGTTCCGGTCAATGCAGGTCATCAAACAGGTTGGCGATGGCATCCCGCTCCGTAATGGGACGGATCACGCGGGCGGGAACGCCCGCCGCGAAAGAATTGGCGGGAATATCCCGCGTCACCACGCTGCCCGCGCCGATGACACAGCCCTCTCCCACGCTCACGCCGGGACACACCACCACATTGGCGCCGAACCAGCAGTCGTGACCGATGGTGACAGGCTTTGCGTAGCACAGGAAACGTTCCACGCCGTCGCTGCAGCGCATACCGCGCCGCTCATCCGGCAGCATGGGATGCAGCGGCGTCACGATGGTCACATTGGGACCGAAGTTGCAGTGGTCGCCGATGGTGACGGGCGCGTCATCCTGCACGGTAAAATTAAAATTCATAAAACAGCCGCTGCCGATCCGGGTATGGCAGCCATAGTGAAAGTGGATGGGACCCAGCATCCGCGCCCCCTCGCCCACCGCATCCAGCAGCTGCCGGAGGATGTCCAGACGGGGCTGCTCATCCGTCTCAAAGAGCATGTTGAACTCCTGACTCAACCGGTGCGCGCGCTGCTTCTTCTCCACCAGTTCCGGCACCTCGGAGGCAAAGAGCTGTCCGGCAAAAATACGCTGTTCCTCTGTCATGGGATCTTCCCTCCTTATTCCGCTTTCGCGCTCAGCTCTACGGCATGGCGCAGGAAGCTGAGCGGCGGCACCGGCTGCGGCAGCTGCATGGTAAACACCGTCTGGGGCGTTTTTGGCTCATACAGCGGCAGGCCGTCACAATCGGTCATCACCGGCACGGTCATGGAAAAGGGGCGGGTATCGGGACCCACTACCTCCAGCACGTCTCCCGCGGCGAACTTGTTCCGCAGGCTCAGTGTGGCAAGGCCGTCTGCGCTGCAGTCCGTCACCACGGCGCAGATCTGCCAGTCCCGTATGTAGCGGGCGTTGTCGTAGTACTGCCCCGGCTGACCGTAGAAAAATCCGGTGGAATAGTGCCGGTGGCTGACGTGTTCCACCTCGTCCCGCCAGACAGGGTCAATAGGGCGTCCCGCCGCCGTGTCGTCCAGCACATGACGGTACGCCCCCGTAACGATAGCGGCATAGTAGCCGGACTTGGCGCGTCCCTCGATCTTCAAGCAGTCGATCCCCGCGTCCATGAGATCGTCCAGATGGTCGATCATGCACATGTCGCGGCTGTTCATGATATAGGTACCCTTCTCGTCCTCGAACACCGGGAAATACTCGCCGGGCCGCTTCTCCTCCATCAGGGCGTACTGATAGCGGCAGGGCTGGGCGCACTGGCCGCGGTTGGCGTCCCGTCCGGTCATATAGTTGCTCAGCAGGCACCGTCCCGAGTAGCTGACGCACATGGCGCCGTGGCAGAAGGTCTCGATCTCCAGCTCCTTGGGTGTCTTGGCGCGGATGGTGCGGATCTCCTCCAGACTCAGCTCACGAGCCAGCACTACCCGCGTAGCGCCAAGGCCGTACCATGCGGCGGCGCTGGCGTAGTTGGCAATGGACTGCTGGGTGGAGATATGCCGCTGGCAATGGGGAGCGTACCGCCCCGCCAGCGTAAAGGCACCCAGATCCGCCACGATCAGCGCGTCCACCCCCGCGTCGTCCAGCCGCTCCAGATGGGCTGGCAGACGCTCCACCTCGCCGCTGCGGGGCATGGTGTTAACGGTGACGTGTACCTTCACGCCGTGGTCATGGGCATAGCGGACGGCGCGGGGCAGCTCCTCGTCGGTAAAATTACCGGCGAAGGAGCGCATCCCGAAGGCGGTTCCCGCAAGGTACACCGCGTCGGCGCCGTAGGCCACGGCCATTTGCAGTTTTTCCCAGTCCCCCGCAGGGGACAGCAATTCAGGCTTTTTCCGTTCCATCAGTCAGGCTGGTACATGTCGCTGTTGATAAAGTTCAGGTGGTCGTTATAGGACTTGAAGAAGTGGTTCACGCCGTCCTTACCGGCGGCAAAGTAGTAATACTCCGTCTCGTTGGGATAAATGGCGGCCTTGATAGAGTCCATACCGGGGCAGCAGATGGGACCCGCCGGCAGTCCGGCATACTTATAGGTGTTATAGGGGCTGTCCAACTCCTTGTCAAAGGCGGTCTTGTCCTTGCCCTCCAGCGACAGAGCATAGTAAATGGTGGTATCCAGCTGCAGATACCCGTAGGTCTCGCGGTCGGTGGTCTCCAGACGGTTATAGAGGACGGAGGCGATGTTCTTCCGCTCGGTCTCGTCGCCGATGCCCTCCTTCTCAATGATGGAGGCGATGGTGACGATGTCGTACAGAGAGTAGCCGCTGGCGTTGATGTCCGCCATCATGTCGTCGTCAAACTGGGTGACAAAGTTGGTCAGCATGGTGTCGATGTCATACACGGCGGTCTTCTCCGGATCGAAGGCCTGCGTGGTGGGGAACAGGAATCCCTCCATACGGTTCACCTTGCCCAGCATGTCCTCCTTCAGGAAGTCATAGCTCTGGAACTCGAAGTTGGCGCAGGCATCCTCCAGCTCCTCGCGGGTGGAGATCCCGGACGCGGTCAGGATGTCGATGATCTCGTTGACGGTCTTGCCCTCGGGGATCACCACCTTGATCCAGCCCTCCTCGTTGATCTTGTCGGCCTCGTAGTCGTGCATATTGTGGATCAGGCTGCGGTAATCCATGTCGCTGTTCAGCTTATAATCACCGGGGTCGATGGTCTTCTTAGCGCCGAGGAACAGTCCGCAGAACTTGAAGAAGCCGCGGTAGTTGATCAGTCCCGCGTCCTTCAGCTTCTTGGCCACATCGCCCACGCTGTCCCCCTCGTCCACGGTAAGCGTGACCTCCACATAGTCCTTGTTCAGCGAACACAGGTCGTTGAACAGCAGCCAGCCCACGCCGGCCAGCAGGCAGGACACCAGCACCACACCGGCCAGATACAGCGCTACGCGCTGCTTGGCGCGGCGGCTCTTTTTCTTCTTTTTCTGCGGCGTGCCGGCGCTCTGGCGGCGCACCTCCTCGGCGTTATAATACGCCGTCTCGTAATTGTTGTTCTGATCCTTGGGCATAATCATAGATTCCTTTCTTTTGTGAAAAGCGGCTCACAGAATATCCGCCAGCGCCTCCAGCACCAGCCGGTGAACCGCCTCGCGGTCAAGAACAGCGCCGTTCCTTGCACAGTCGATCCTTGTCCAGCCGCAGTATTCCGTCACAAAGGCGGCGTTTTCGCGGCAGCGGCGCAGGTAGGCCGCATCCTGCTCGTGTACGTCGGCGGCGGTGTGGGTCTCCTGCTCCCGCCGGCGCATCATCTGTCCGCTCAGCTCCGTGGGCAGATCCAGATACAGCACCCGCGTGGGACGGGGCAGCCCCAACAGGTCGTATTCAAAGTGAAACAGCCAGTCCAAAAAGGGTCTGCGCTCCTCCTCCGGCAGCTTGGCGGTCTGATGCACCGCATTGGATGTGGTGTACCGGTCGGCGATCACAAGGCCGCCCTGCCGGTAGTATTCGCCCCAGTCCTGCTTGTAGGAGGCATAACGATCCACAGCATAGAAGGTAGAGGCGGCATAGGCATTCACATCGTCGGGATGGCTGCCGAAGGCGCCGCCCAGATACAGCCGGATCAGCGCCGAGGATTCCTCCTCATACCGGGGAAAGGCCAGCCGCCGGAAGGGAATGCCCCGCTCCGTCAGCGTCTGGCACAAAAGCGCCGTCTGCGTAGCCTTTCCGGAACCGTCCGTCCCCTCAAACACGATCAGCTTTCCCATCCTTTTTCTCTCCTTCGCCATGGTCATACGGGAAAAGTATACCACCATTGTACCCATTTGTAAAGAAAACATCATCACCGGCTTCATAAAATGAAAAAAGGACGGCAAAGCCGTCCTTCTTTCGGGATCAAAGCCGGTAGGTCCCATCTCCCGGCACCTCCGGCGACAGGGAGAAAAAGGTTTTCAGCGCCCGCGCCATATAGGCCGTATCCCGCGCCCCCGCCGTCTCGAAGGCGGAGTGCATCGCCAGTTGCGCCATGCCGATGTCCGCCATATGCAAAGACACCTGCGTGTTGGCGATGCTGCCCAGGGTGGAGCCGCCCGCCATGTCGGGACGGTTGGCATACCGCTGGAAGGGAACCTCCGCCCTCTTGCACACCGTCTGGAACAGCGCCGCCGACACCGCGTCGGTGGCATAGCGGCGGCTGGCGTTGTATTTCAGCACCACGCCGCCGTTCATGACGGCCATATGGTTTTTGTCGGCAAACTCCGGATGGTTGGGATGCACCGCGTGGGCATTGTCGCAGGACAGCAGGAAGCTGCCTGCCGCCATGGTGCGCAGGGACAGCCCCAGTGCGTCGCAGATCCGCTCCAGCGTCTCCCGCAGAAAGGTAGAGGCCGCTCCCTGCTTGGTCTGGCTGCCTACCTCCTCGTTGTCAAACAGGCAGTAAACGCAGCACGCGGCGCTGTCCTCCGCCGTCAGGAAGCCCTGCAGCGACGCGAAGGCACACTGCAGATCGTCCAGGCGGGGCGCGGAGATGTAATCCCCCCACTCAACGCCCTCCTGTGGATTGTAGAGAAACAGGTCGTGGGTCAGCAGGTCGTCCTCCCGCACCCCCGCCGCCTCGGCGATGCGGCGGCGGAAACCACCCTTTTCGCCGTACAGGGGCTGCATGTCCACGGCGAGGTTATACTTTGTGCCGTTGTTGGCGTCCCGGTTCATGTGGATGGCCACGTTGGGGATCAGCGC
>CAKTKM010000037.1 GCA_934569425.1 uncultured Oscillospiraceae bacterium | reverse complement strand
CAATGTGATAGGCGCCACGTCCAGAAACACGCTTTTATAGTTGACGAAGCAGTTCCGTCCCACATGAATGTTCACGCCGTATTCACAGTAAAAGGGCGCGAAGACCTCAAAATTTTTCCCTTTTGCGGAGGGGATCAGCCGCTCCAGCGCCCGCTGTTTTGCCCTGCCGCGCCACAGCCGCGTGCGGTTGAACCGGTCGCAGCGGTTCATACCCGCCCGGTGCCGCTTGGCGATCTCCGGATCGGCGGGGCTGTAGAGCCGCCCGGTCACCATGCGTTGCCATTCATTGCTCCTCGTGTTGTTCATCTTCCTCTGCTCCTTTTTGCGGGAATCTTTTGCCGTAACTTCTTCACAGTTCACGATGAAGAAACGCTGCCGCTATCCGGTTATCCCGTCTTCGGCAGCCGCCCTTACCGCCGACAGCGGCAAGCCTGTCTCTTTTGCGATACGGGCCAGATCTTCGTATTCGTACTTTGTACGGGTCACGCCGTAGCCGCTTGAGATCTTACGGCGTACATCGCCGTACCTTGTGGATACGGAATGCTCCGTGCGATCCAGCACATAGCGTTGGCAGCGATTCTCGCGTATGCCGATCGTTGTGGTATGCCGAAACAGCAGCTTTGCCACGGCCTCTCGGTCAGACTCCCGGCACAGGACGGTCAGCAGCGTTCCCAGACGGGATTTTTTCATGGTGATCGGAGTCAGCCAAACATCCAGCGCTCCGGCTTCCAGTATGGTATTTGTAGCAAAAGCGACATCCTCCGCCGTCATGTCATCCAAATTGCAGGAAAGCTCCACCACGGCATCGGTGCGTTCCACCGTATCGCCCCAGAAGGCACAGATGCAGTTGGCGGCGTCGAATTCCTTGGTACCCATACCGTAGCCGATGCGCTCCGTTTTCAGCACCGGCATCTCACCGAACTCCGTGACAAAGTGACGCAGCAGCGCCGCACCGGTGGGGGTACACAGCTCCGTTTTGATGGTACCGCTGTAAACGGGGACGCCCTGCAGCAGGTAGGCCGTGGCGGGGGTAGGCACCGGAAGGATGCCGTGGGCGCAGCGCACCTGTCCGCTGCCTACGCAGACAGGAGAGGCGACGATCTGCTGCGGCGCCAGCTTGTGCAGCAGCAGACATACCGCCGAAACATCCGCCAGTGCGTCCATGGTGCCGACCTCGTGAAAGTGGATGTCCGTGACGGGTACGCCGTGGGCGTGGCTCTCCGCCTCCGCGATCCTGCCGTAGACCGCCAGCACATCGTCTTTCACCTTTTCCGGCAAATGCAGGTGCTCCCGCACGATATGCCCGATGTGGTGCATTCCGGTGTGATGGTGATGCTCTCCATGGCCGTGATCGTGGCAGTCATGGTGGTGTTCATGCATGGTCTCGGATTCCTCCGCGCCGTTCACCTTCACCGACATATGGGTACCCCGGATGCCGCAGCGCGTCACCGTCTCGTAATCGTAAATTACATTGGGGATGCCGATGGCGTTCAGCTCCGCTACCGCCGCGTCCTTATCCGGCATCAGCTCCAGCAGCGCCGCCGTCAGCATGTCGCCCGCCGCGCCCATGGCACAATTCAGATACAAAGTTTTCATCGAAGCACCTCCGCAGAACAGATAAGAGAACAGGCTTTGCACCCTCGTGCCTGTCAGGGCGCCGATGACGGTGCTGCGGCAGCCGTTGATCAGCGCCGTCCCAATAGACGAGGGCTGCGGTTATGACCTCCGGATTGCTCAGCTTTCCGGATACCATGATGACTCTCCCTATCGCTCAAAATATTTTACAAGATGTCTCGCAGGAATGCAATGGTTATTCTGCCGTTATTGCGGCAGCGCTCTTTCCGGTCTGTTCAGGAGTCTCTGCCGGACTGTGAACGAAGCGCTTGCCTTGGATGGACTTGACAATGACGAATACGCCAAGGATCAAGTCCGCCGGAGCGACGAAGGAATACACCACATGGATGGTCTGAGCAAAGGGCAGGACAGAGCGTATTTTCCCGCACCTTCTTGTGTTGAATTTTGAAAATACGGATGGTATAATAGCGCCAAGGTAACGCCGCCTACGAAAACGCCCGCAAGCTGGTGCTGAAATACGCAGACCTGATCTCTCAGGAAATACAGTCCGTCGAACTTCGCGTCTAACATCCAATCGCTGCGTTACGCGCCAAGAGAGGAGTTCCTATTATGAAACATACTTCCCTGAAAAAACTGGTGTTGTCCGCCATGTTTCTGGCTATCGGCCTTGTGCTGCCCTTCTTTATCGGGCAGATCCCCGCTGTCGGTAAGATGCTGCTGCCCATGCACATTCCCGTACTGCTGTGCGGCCTGATCTGCGGCTGGCAGTGGGGTCTTGGCGTGGGCTTCGTGCTGCCGCTGCTGCGGTCGCTGCTGTTCAGCTTCCCCGTCATGTACCCCAACGCCATCGGCATGGCCTTTGAGCTGGCGGTGTACGGCGCGGTCATCGGGTATCTGTACGCCCACAGCAAATGGCAGTGCGTTAAGGCGCTCTACAAGTGCCTCATCCCCGCCATGGTCGCCGGCCGTCTGGTGTGGGGCGCGGTGATGATTGTGCTGATGGGTCTGGGCGGCAGCGCCTTTACCTGGCAGCTGTTCATCGGCGGCGCACTGCTGAACGCCCTGCTCGGCATCGCGTTGCAGCTGGTGCTGATCCCCGCCGTGATGGTGCTGCTGGACCGGACGAAGCTGGTGCGGTTCTATCAGCCTGAACCGGCTGCTGAGCAAGCCATATGACGAACCTCGACTACACCCGGCTGGTACTGGCCATCCGGAAGCAGCTGATCCTGCGGGGGCGGACCATCGTGGCCATAGACGGGCGGTGCGGCTCCGGTAAGACCACATTGGCAGCACGTCTGCAAAAGGAGCTTCGGTGCGCTGTGTATCATATGGACGATTTCTTTCCCCGCCCGGAGCAGCGGACAGAGGAACGGCTGTCCCGACCCGGCGAAAACGTGGATCACGAGCGGTTTCTGGAAGAGGTACTGCTGCCGCTCCACGGTACGCAGCCTGTTACCTATCGTCCGTTTCTCTGTGCGCAGCTGCAGTTGGGCGAGCCGGTGACGATGGACGCCAACCGTCTGGCCATCGTAGAGGGCGCCTACGCCTGCCATCCGGAGCTGTGGGAACACTACGACCTGCGGGTGTTTCTGACCATTGATCCGGAGGAACAAATGCGCCGCATCGAAAAGCGCAACGGCCCGGAAAAGGCAAAGCAATTCCGCGACCGCTGGATTCCCTTTGAGGAAAAGTATTTCAAGGCTTTTGACGTGCAGTCCCGCTGCGATATATGCATAACCGACTGATTTTATTGCCAGAAAGCAGAAAAAGAGGGGTTCAAATCACGTCGAACGCCTCTCAGACGGCTCTGGCATCCGTATTCAAAACTGGTAAAATCGGGGTGAGGAAAACCCCGGAAAAGATAGATGCCATGCGGTTTTCACCGCATGGCATCTAAATCTGTTTGTTCACTTGGAGCTGCTGGGCGGATTCGAACCGCCGACCTCATCCTTACCAATTACAAAAAAGCTGTTGTGGCTTATCGTTGGTTATTGTGCCATATCTCCTGTATCCCTTTATTTCCAACGGTTGCGGGATTTCCCTTGTTGCATCTTGCTGTTTTCTATTATAGCCTAAAAGTTCTTAATTTTTGATGCCCGTGTCGGTTTTGTTGCGGTTTCTGAAAACTGCAACCTCGCAGACCTCATCTCTTTTTCCTGCCATTTTGGAACATGGGCGGCTCGTGGACTCCTCTCCCATACCCCTATTTTGTATGTTCCCCCAGATGCAGAGGAACACACCGGACGAGACTGCATAAACGTATACACAATCGCGCACGGAAGAAACGCGCGCGCACGCGAGGGAAGGCGAGCACAGCCCGTAACAGATGCCTTTGCGTGAGAGTCCAATCCCGGTAGAAAAGAGAGGGATTTTTCATTACGTTTCAATTACTGTTTTTCTGGTGCCGACCTATGTTTTGTGGTATACTGGGAATGCAAAAGGATATGGCACATCGTGAAATGCTGTGCGGAGGGCACTTCCCTCTATTAAATCGATCTATGGAAGGAGAAAAGTAAATGGACTTTATTGAAAGCATGGCCCTCGCCGGTGGGAATCCGGCCATCGCGGCTGCGATGCGCACCGCCGCCAACAAAAAGCGTCCTGTAAAAACTGTTAAGGTAAAGCCTGTTCCGGATAAGCCTTCCAATCATTCTTCACCCGATTGTTCTAAGAAGGAAGGCGAGTGAGCTGGCGCTATGCTGACACGCAAGAAACATAGTGCCGGCTTACTTTCTCTGATAATGCCGTGATCTATAGTGTTGAGCTGCTGGTGCCTATCACCGCTTAGATTTGCGTTCTTTGGCCGCTTGGGGCGTTACATTTTCGGCGGTCTGGGAATATGGATTTGTTCCACAGCGAAATGCGAATAATGGACACTCTGGCTCTTGACAGGCGTCTACACGGTTGGGCTTTCCGAGGCAGCACTCAGCCAGACAATAGGCTGAGATCGCCCGCAAGGGTGTCTGGGGCCGCCTCATCGTCCACCACCCATGCGGTCAAACTGCTGGTCAAGCTGTTTCGCCATGCTGCTGCGTTGGTTGAGCGAGGAGCAATACTTGGTGGTGCGGGCTGCGTACTGCGGGCAGTTCAAGGAGTTCGCCGCCGTGCCGTGCTCTTTTGCCCAACGGCTGCGATTCTCGGCTTCTTCTGCTGCGTCGTGCTTTGCCCGGTAAAACTCCGACTCACAAGGACAAAGCACATTGATCCAGAGCCGCATGCCAATTCCGCGAACATCTTCGACGATAAAGGCGGGATCGCCTGAAAGAGTATGGCCGGAGCCCCCAAAGTAAGTAAGGCCGCCGACGGGGTTTGTACCCTTGATAACACCCAGCTTTGCGCGTTCGGCTTCAGCTTTCCACACTTCCCATTCGGGAAACAGCACAGCATCAACATACACGCGGAGTACCGGCTCACGACACATGCCATGGAGTTCGGTGTCCTCTTCATAATACGGCTCGGCACCATCGACTCCGCCAGCTTTGCGCCATGCTGATAGCGAATAGCTTTCGAGGCTCTTGTGATAGTCAGCGCCTCGGTTGTCAGTGATGAGTTCCATTGCATTCATATTTTTTCTCCTTCTGCTCCTGTTTCAGAGCGGTCAAATCATTCTTTTCTGCCTGCATACGATCATAAAGCCGTGCCAGATATGCGGTCTGTGTAGCCTTTTTTCTGACACGATAGGCGGGGTCTTGCATTCGGCGGCGGTATAATTCCCGCTGAGCAGCCTTCGCTTTTTCGTGTTCCGTCATATTTTCGCCTGTCATTATGACATATCCTCCTTTCCGGAAATGTAAGAAAATATCAGGCAGGTGTAAAAAACGCACCAGCGTCCAGCATCACCCCATTTGGTGCTTCTCCGTACCCTTTTGCACGGAGGTGATGCGGCGCGGCGCGTAAGCTCCTTGCCTGGTATTTTCTTCAAACGATTCGGAGCGGCAAGAGAAAGGACTAAGAACGCCGCTACCTGAATCGCATGTTTATTGTAGCATAAATCATCTGAAAGTTCAAGAAAACGTTATATATTAGCGTAACAAAACCATTTCGTTACGTTTTTGTTATTGCTTGTGCATTATAAACAAACGTTTGATGCGTTTAAGCAACCTGACGGATGCGCGGAAAACGTATCTGATCGGACGGCAGTATGAAGCACAGAAAATGACGCAAGGAACGAACAACCAGTATGTTCAATCTAAAAGTGAAAACGGTCAAAATGACCATTTTCAAAGTAGAGATACAACAACAGCTAAAAAGGTTGCGACAGATTTGGGCGTAGGAGAAAAAACAGTTAGACGGGTGGCCAAGTTCTCCAAAGGCGTGGACGCTGCCGAGAAAATCGAGAGCGGCGCACGGGAGGCAATCCTATCTATCTGGTAAGGGAAAGTCGCTCAGAAACTATGTTGAGAAGAAATTTACCATTTTTGCGAAAAATCTTCTGAATTATAGTTGCTTTTTTTACGAGAACGGCATATAATGACCATAACAGGACCCCCCGCACCTCTCCACGGTTTCGTGTGATGTGTCCCAGGGGGGACATTTTTATATGCGGAGAAATGACGATGACCTTACAGATGAAAGTACCGACAACATACACAGAGCAGCTCGCCAAGTTAAAAGAGCGCGGATGTGTAATTGAGGATGAAGCGGCCTGCTGCGAGGTGCTGAAGGCGGTAAATTATTACCGGCTGTCGGCATATTTCCTGCCGTTCAGGGACGCAAATGGACACTATAAAGACGGCACGACATTCCGCAAGGTCTACCGCATCTATGAGTTCGACCGCAAGCTGCGCGGTATCCTGTTTTCGGCGGTCGAAGAAGTAGAAATATTCCTGCGTGCCCGCTTTGCCTACTACCATGCTCATAAATACGGGGCAACAGGGTATTTGGACTCCGGTAATTACTCGGACAAGCACAATGCGGAGAAATTTAATGCTACTCTGCGGCGGGAGATTGAGAATAACAAAAAAGTCCTGTTTGTAAAGCACCATCTTGAAAAGTACGACGGTGTTTTTCCTATATGGGCCATTGTTGAACTGTTTACCTTTGGCACGTTGTCGTATTTCTATGCGGACATGACAATGCAGGATAAGAAGCAACTGGCAGAGGAGCTATACCGGACAACGCCCAAGAATTTGACCAGTTGGCTGCGGTGCTGTACTGACTTGAGAAATATATGTGCCCACTATGGCCGACTGTATTACAGAATATTTTCCGCCATGCCTGCGGGGATCAATTTGGCGGACAACGCCAAACGGCGGTTGTGGGGCGCTGTTTTGGTGCTGAAGAACCTCTATCCGGATGTTTCCAAGTGGAACACTGAGGTACTTCTGCCCATCCAAGCACTCTTTGAGGAGTATGCGGAGGACATAGACCTCTACCACATGGCTTTTCCGACGGATTGGCAGGCGCAGTTGAGAAAGTAGCGCTCCCACGCAGATCGGAACATCTACCCGACAGGGAGAGTTCCGGATGGGGTAGCTTCACTTTTTCATCTCAGAATCGTAAACCACCCCCACCCCAAAGGTTCGCATTTGAGATTCTATCCTTTGCCCTGTTCACTGCGTCGATTTCAAATCCGAGCAGTGGGGTGAGGGTAAGTACCGCGGTGAACTTGTCCTCAGCTTTTCCCCTTGCGCACCGTGTGTTTCCCACACCGTGTGGCTTCTCACACTGTGTAGTGTGTACCCGCTTGCAGACATGAGAAAGAGAGCACCGGCCCGGTGGTCGGTGCTCTCTTGGTATGTAGCGTGTGTGGTGCTTACTCCATCCTGCTGTCTATGATGCCCTTCACCTCGGCGGTAAACGCCTCCAACTCCGGAATAGCGTCGTTGTCGCGCTTGGTCGTGATCTCGTTGTTCAGACGATCAAGGAAGGCGTCGCGCTCTGCCGGGGTAAGTGAGCGGGCTTGACACACCATCTTTCTGACAGCATCAAAGCATTCGTCTACTCGGCGGGACTGCTCGATACGCTTCGCCTCCTCCATGAAGGCGGCGCAGGGAGCGCGGTCGCCCTCAAGCTCGCCGCCGGTCATCAGATGGTACGCCCTCAATGCATCGCCCAGCTCGTTTGTGATGGTCAGAAGCAGATCACCGATAAACTCCGCGTCGTTTCTCAATGCTTCCTCGTAGTTTCTACCCTCGCCCCAATAGCGGAGCCACAGGTGCAGCAGCATACGCCACGGGCGTTCAAAGTCGGCCATGAGTTCGTAAAGGCCCTCGCGGATGGTGTGCCGTTCAGCGGCGGTAAGTTCGTAAGTGTAAATCATGTTATCCTCCTTGCTTTATCGGCGGGAGGCTGGTACAATGAACATACTGGCCTCCCTGTGGTGGTTGGTACTCAAGCTCCCTTGTGTCGTGCTTTGGTCGGCGTAGGCACAGGGGGCTTTTCTATTGCGTCCAGAAGGGCAAACACCCAGCGGGTAAGCTGGATCGCTCCGGCGACTGTGAGAGGGTAATACATCAGCGTCACCTCCACAATCGCACTTTTCGCCAGGGTCGAGGTTGGCCCCGCACCGGCGGCATGTGTGGAAATAACTCACGATGCACCGCCATTCAGCCACGGTGCTGGCTTTACCGTGATTGGAGAGATGCCCGCCTCTTCTATCGCCGCCATAGCTTCGTCGGGCGTCATACCGGTAACATGGCACAGGTCATCAACGCTGAAAAGCTCCTGCCGGTGAAATTCGTGGGCCAGTCCTAACTTGATGCCGAGTAGCTTGGCACGGTCATCCAAATCAGCTTCCTTGTCCATTAAATTGCGGAGGATTTCCTCAGTGATGCCACAGTCTTCATATCGCTCAGCGAGGAGCTTGATTTCGCGGTCAGTCTCCTTCTTTGCCTTCAGCCGCTTGGCACTGCATGCCGGGCAATAGATTGAAGATGCGTAGATGTCGCAGCCGTTGCGTATGGCCTCTACCAGATCGACCTCGAACTCCGTACCGCAATCTCCACATCGTGTGAATACGTTGCCGCCCTCACCGTCCTCAATGACGATCTGACGACCTTGATCTTTGATGTAAAACATTCTGTTTCCTTTCCGCGGTCTTGCATGGCCGCTTTCCTATTTTCCGCCGTGCTGCCGGAGTGGTTGGGCGCGTCCGACATGGCAGGGGGTATACTTACCCTCGGTTTGTCTCACGTGGTCTTGAAACGCTGCGTACAGAGCCGTTACACGGAGGTATTGGCCTTTTCCCGTGCCTTTGCAAGTGCTGCTTTCTGTGCGTCACTCATTGCACGCGGCGGTTTGACACGCAGCCATGCCTTCGGCACGATGTACTCGACGGCCTTGCCGTTGTGGGATGTCCTGACAAGTCGACACTCCGCCGGTCTATTCAGCGCCCACGTTTCCAACTTCTGGCGCAGGGCCCTGTTATGAGTGTAGATGTCGGCGGTTGTCTCTGCTTCGTTGAAGTTGAAGATCGTTTCCTGTTCATAGCGTGATAATTCCATGGTTTTCACCTCCTTTCAAAATGCTTCAGGCCGTGTGGCTCATGCAACGCTGAACCGCCGGACGGTGTTGACCTTGGTGAACTGTGCTGCCAGATCGGGCAAAGCCTTTTTCAGCGCGGCGGTATCAATGCGGCTGCTGGTGATGGGCCTCCAGGTGATCCGGTACTCACCGGCACGAATCTCCTCGGCGTCACCCATAGCGGCCTTGATCGCGGCCTTGATAGCCTCCGCTTCCTGCTGGGCTTCTTCGATCAGCGCCTGCAGCTGGCGCAGCTCTCGGGCCTTGCTCTCCAATTCGTTGATGCTCATTGCTGTACCTCCTTAAAGTCTTGGGTTGTTCCGGCAATTGGGGCCGGGCGACGTCTGGAATGTATTGAGCGCTCGAGGGGCTTTTCACCAGTATGTCTGCCGCCCGATTATGGCTTGTTTGGAGCCACCCCGTTTGCCTTTCGGTAATTATAATATACACCCATTTTGCGTGTTTGCATATTGACAAAGTACACATATTTTGCGTGTATTATCTGTGCAAAATATACACTTGTTTTGCGTTCACAATAGTGGTATGATGTATTACACAGGAAGGAGGGCAAGCGATGCCCATTCAATACAAGGTGGATGTTTTGGAAAAGCTGAAGCAAGCGGGCTACTCCACTTACAGGCTCCGACAGGAAAAGCTCATGGGGGAACGTGTGATCCAGCAGCTCAGAAATGGTGAAATCGTTTCATGGAAAACGATAGATACAATATGTACGCTCTTGAAGTGCCAACCGGGAGATTTGGTCGAGCATAGAGGGGAGGAGTAACTATGCCGCGAGTAAGACCTTTGCTGGGAGTAAATCCGATCGATCAAAAGCTGAGCAGGATGCTGCGAGGCGGCATGGGTGCAGAACGAGTGACGCGGGCCGAGCTTGCAGCGGCCATGAAAATCTCTCCCTCAACATTGCACCGGAAACTGGACACCCCCATGGATTTCACACTGCGAGAGCTTGAGAGAGCCTGTAAGAAACTGCACATTCCCATGACGGAGCTGTGTGAGTGTTTAATGGCAAGCGGTAAGTAATCCGCTAAAAAACGGTTCAAAGCGCGGTAAGGTAAGGCGTGGTTTGGCAGGCATGGTTAAATGCCCTAATTTCTAAGGAGGTAATTTAAAATGACTGTTAACAAGAGCCAGGAGCAGAGACTCCGCCGCGCATTGAATAGATGCGGCTACGCATTGCATAAATCCCGTGAAGCTGTATCGCCTGATAATTTGGGCGGTTACATGATTGTGGATTTGCAAACATCCAGCGTTGTGAGTGGTTCACGCTTTGAGCTTGACCTTGATGACGTTCAGGAATGGTTAGATGCGTAGTCGGTAAACAGCGCAGGGGGTGGGAGGAAAATCTCTCCCCCTGTGCTGCTTCCATTGCTCTGAAGCACAGACAATTTTGCTTTTCGTAATACAAAGCCATATAAATACCCACCACCGCCCTTGACCACGCTGGTCAGGGGCGGTTTTTCTCGCCCTGTTGCCCTGTGGCCTCCGCCAGAATGGCGTTGTTGATCTGCACCTGATTGTCCTGTGCCTCGTACACCAGAAGCGCACGCCCACGGCCAGCGCGGCCCTGACGCATACCGGCGGCCCGCTGCGTCGATTTTATGTCTCTGTGTCCCAGTTTATATTGCAGCTCATCCAGAGGCAGGCCAGAGTTTAAGTCCAGACTTGCGCCCACATGGCGCAAATCCTCGGTGGTGATCCCATCCACACCGGTGACGGCCTTTACATGGCGCAGGACGATGCCGTTAAGCCATTGGGCGGAGCCTTGCGCCCATTCCCCGTCACGGACGCGAGCACCAAACTCCTTGGGGCTGGTAGTGCCGAACAAGGGCGCGGTGTCGGGCAGGTCTTTGGGGCGTAGACCTGAAGCCAGATAAAGCCTCACGGCGGATTGGGCGATGGGCGGGAAATCGATCCGCCGGAAGCCGTTGGCCCGGCCCTGCGTCACGTTCAGCATCTCATCCTCCCAGTCCAGATCAGCAGGGGTAAGGGCGCGGAGTTCGGCGTTTTGCAGCCCAGCGGTCAACAGCAGGATGACAACGGCATAATTCCGGGGCCAGGTCTCACGGTGGCAGCCGGGGGCCTTATCGTAGCGCCAGAGGCGTATGACCTGCCACGCGGTGAGAGAACACTCCCGTTGTCGGCGGGGGGAACTTTCCTCCGCTGGCTTTAGCCGCTTGATGACGGGGTTGTTTTCGTACCAGCCGCCGCAAGCCGGGTCACAGGCGAAGTCAAAAAAACTGTGGAGCAGCGTGAGATAGTGCTTGATGGAGCTGGGGGATAGCCCCCGCTCCCTCAAACCATCCCGCCACGCCATGACGGCCACAAATCCCGGATCACTGCCGTTTACATCCGTGCTTTCGGAAAAGAAGCGGATGAAGTCTGAAAGTACCGCTCTGTAGGCGGCGAAGGTGTGCGGAGAACGAGTGCCTTTCACGTTGCACAGGAATAAATCCGCCGCGGTTTCTAACTTTTTGATGGGGGCTATGCCCCTGTGGTTGTCCATGAAAACACCTCCCATGATTCGGGGCTATTACCCCTGATCCTTCACCATGTCGGCAAGGACGTTATTGAAATACCGCTTGAGGTCGTAGGCGCTCTGTACCCGTTGTGCCCAGTAGCCATGATCCAGAGAGAAGTAGAGCACGTTGTCGATGGTATCCCACGCCACCCCGTTCTGGGTATGCAGTTCGTCCAACATCGCTGCCTGTTTCTGCAATTCCGCCTCCGTGGGCTGCGCCCTGCCGGGGTTGTCGCGGGCTTTCTCTTTCGCAAGG
>CAKTKM010000036.1 GCA_934569425.1 uncultured Oscillospiraceae bacterium | reverse complement strand
CCTCCGAGCTGCCCATCATCACCCTGTATGCCATTTACATCCCCATCTACATCGCCCTGCTGAAGCGCAAGGATCTGTCCGGCTTCCAAGGCAAGGTCATGCCCGTGCTGGCCATCCTGTGCTCCCTGTTCATGGTGTTTGCCGCCATTTACTCCCACAAGATGAATGTAGTCTATTACCTGATCGTGTTCGTCGTCATCGAGATCATCGGTGCCTTCTTCAAGGGCGGCAAGAAAGCGTAACGGCTTCCTGACCGCATAACGAGATCATAAAAATTCCTCCGCTGCGGACGCAGCGGAGGAATTTTATTTCTGACGGGATAAAAGCGCGCCGCACAGCGGCGCGCTTTTCATTTCTTTCTCAGGCAAGGAAGCCCTTCAGGATGGTATCCTCGGCCTCCTCCTCGGTAAGACCGAGGGTCTCCAGCTTCAGGAGCTGATCGCCGGCGATCTTGCCGATGGCAGCCTCGTGGATCAGCTGCGCCTCAGTGGAATTTGCGGTGATGGCAGGGATGGACTCGATCCTGGCGCTGCCCATGATGATGGAGTCACACTGGACATGGCCGAAGCATCTGGCGTTGCCCACCATAACGGGATGGAACACCTGATGGGACTGATCCTGCGCCACGCTGCGGGAAATGACCCGTCCCTTGGCATCGTCGCCGTTCAGCTGGATGGTCATGTCGCTTTCGGCCTCCTGACCGCCGTGGGTCAGCAGGCGCTCGGTGACCACCACCTCGCTGCCGGCTTCACAGAAGAAGTCCGTCTCCCGCTTGGTGGAATCGATGCCGCGGATCTGAATGGTCTCCATCTGCATGGTGGAGTTCTCTCCCAGATAGACCACGGTCTTGGGGTTCATGATATTGCCGCCGGTCTGGCCGGCGTCCTTCTCGCCAAAGTGCTTCTCGACGTAATGCACACGGCTGTTTTTTCCGATATGGAAGGTATGCACGCCGTCGTGACGGCTCTCGTCGCAGCCGGAGTTGTGGATCCCGCAGCCGGCGATGATGTCCACATCGCAGTTGTCGCCCACATAGAAGTCGTTATAGACCATCTCGCTGAGACCGGTCTTGCTGATAATGACGGGGATATAGCACTTCTCTCCTTTTGTGCCGGGCTTGATGCGGATGTCGATGCCGGACTTTCCGTCGGCACGGGGAGAGATGTCGATATGCTCGGTAGACTGACGGGCTTCGCAGCCGGAGTCCTTCCGAATATTGAAGGCGCCCACCGGCTTGCCGGTCAGGTCGGCGATCTTTTCCAACAGCTTGGCGTCGATGTCAGTGATCACAGGGACGCCTCCTTTCTCTCGATGACCGGGCAGCCGCCCAGTGTGTCGGCCAAAATGAGCGGGAACACCTCTTCCGTGCTGCCGCGGTGGGCGATCCGCCCGCCTGCGATGACCACGATCTCGTCCGCCAGACGGATGATCCGCTCCTGATGGGAAATGATGATCATGGTGGCCTTACCTTCCTGATGGATTTGCTCAAAGGTCTCTGTCAGGCGGGCAAAGCTCCACAGGTCGATGCCGGCCTCCGGCTCGTCGAAGATCATCACATCGCTGTGGCGTGCCAGAATGGTGGCGATCTCAATGCGCTTCACCTCGCCGCCGGAGAGGGATACGTCCACCTCCCGGTCCAGATAGTCGTTGGCGCACAGCCCCACCTTGGTCAGGTAGGCGCAGCAGCGATCCTTGCTGAGTTTCTCCTCCCCCGCCGCCAACAGCAGCAGGTCGTGAACGGTGATACCCTTGAAGCGGGGTGGCTGCTGGAAGCCGTAGCTGATACCCTTCCGCGCCCGCTGGGTGATGGACAGTTCGGTGATGTCCTCGCCGTTATAGAGGATGCGGCCGGCCGTGGGCTTTACCAATCCCATGATGATCTTGGCCAGTGTGGTCTTGCCGCCGCCGTTGGGGCCGGTGAATACCATGAGCCGGTGGTCAGGGATGGTGATGGAGATGTCCTTGATAATATCCATCTCGCCCTCCGGCGTGGATACGCGATAGGAAATATGTTGCAATTCCAGCATGGAATCTTCCTCCTCAAAGTGAACTGGCGAAAACGGTGTCCGCCACGGGATCCTACAGAAAGCCTATGGTATTATATCAGATCCCGCGACAGAAATCAATCGCTTTCGCCTTTTTCCTCTACCATCAGCTGCGCCAGCGTGACGTTATCCAGATAGTCGCGGATCACCTGATCCAGCCCCTGCCACAGGGCGCGGGTACGGCAGGTATCCGCCATCCCGCAGGGAACGGCTTCCTCCTCCACGCACTGCACCGGCGCCAGAGGCCCCTCGATGGCCCGCAGCAGCGGGCCGATGGGGTAGTCCTCCGGCGGCCGCACAAGGCGGTAACCGCCGCCGCGGCCATGGGTACCGTCCACGAAGCCCGCCTTGGAGAGGGTCGTCATGATGCTCTCCAGATATTTCTGGCTGATGCCCTGACGCAGCGCCACCGTCCGCAGGGGAATATAGCCCTCCTGCCGGTGCTCCGCCAGATCCACCATCACCCGCAGCGCATAGCGCCCTTTCGTTGAGATCATCATACGACACGTCCCGCCCTTTCCGCTTTTTTCTTCATTATAGGCGGTTTTGCCTACTGTGTCAATGGGTGTTGTCGTCACCGGCGGAACGTGCATAGTATGTCACAGGAGGAAAACGGACATTCATGGCAAAGACCCGAAAGGAGATATTACATGGACAACGAGGTATATGACTACCGTAAATACGACCAGGTGTGGAAGCGGGTGAATCCGGCGGAGGATCCCTACCCCGAGGCACGGCGCGCCGCGATGGCCGCTCCCGCGGCGGAAACGGCTCCGCCGGTCTATCAGACGCTGCTGCGGGAGGAGCTGCGGCACATGCAGGCGGTGCTGCAGGTTCTGGAAAACGCCCTTGCATAGCGGGTATCCCTGTGATACAATAGGACATCAAAATCCGGCGTGGCGACGCGCCATACACAAAAGGAGATTGCCGCAATGAAGGAAGTTATCACACGGGACGCCGCTCTGGCGGCATTGAAAGAGTACAATCACGAACCGTTTCACATCCTGCACGCCCTGACGGTGGAAGGCGTGATGCGTTGGTACGCCAACGAGCTGGGGTACGGCGAAGACGCGGATTTCTGGGCCACGGTGGGACTGCTGCACGACATCGACTTTGAGATGTGGCCGGAGCAGCACTGCATCAAGGCGCCGGAGCTGCTGGAAAAGGCCGGCTGCTCGCAGGAGCTCATCCACGCGGTGTGCAGCCACGGCTATGGCCTCGTGTGCGATGTGGAACCCACGCACGAGATGGAGAAGGTCCTGTTTGCCGCCGATGAGCTGACGGGGCTGATCGGCGCCGCAGCCCGTATGCGCCCCAGCAAGAGCGTGATGGACATGGAGGTCAGCAGCCTGAAGAAGAAGTTCAAGGACAAGAAATTTGCCGCCGGCTGCTCCCGCGATGTGATCACCACCGGCGCGGAGCGGCTGGGCTGGACGCTGGAAGAACTGATGGAAAAGACCATTCTGGCCATGAGAAGCTGTGAGGAGCGCGTCAACAAGGAAATGGAGACCCTGTAAAATGTCAAAGAGAGCGCCGCCCACCGGGCGGCGCTCTCTTTTTACTCAAATGAGATGGGCGTATGGTCGCAGATCTCGGCGATCTTGGCCTGCAGGCGCTTGAGATCCTCAAAGGTCTCCGGCTTTCTGCGGGGATCTCGCAGCAGCGCCGCGGGATGGAACAGCGCCATCATCAGGGTGCCGTTGCGGTCAAAAAACTGGCCATGCTCCTGTCCGATCTTGAAATCCGGCTTGATCAGCTCCTTAGCGCTGATCCGCCCGAGGCATACAATGATCTTGGGGCGCATGAGCCGCACCTGCTCCCGCAGGTAGCCGCGGCAGGCGTCCTTCTCCTCGTTCAGGGGGTCGCGGTTCTCCGGCGGGCGGCATTTGACGGAGTTGGTGATATAGACATCCTTGCGGTGCAGGCCGATCATGGCCAGCATGTCATCCAGCAGCTTGCCGCCGCGTCCCACGAAGGGCTCGCCCTGTATATCCTCATTGGCGCCGGGCGCCTCGCCGATAAACAGCACCTCGGCATTGGGGTCGCCCACGCCGAACACCACCTGCGTACAGGTCTGACGCAGCTGGCAGGCATGGCAGCGCAGGCATTTCTCTTTCAGTTCCTCCCATGCGTTCATTTCAGCTTTTCCTCCATCCAGCTCCAAATATCCTGATACACCGCCGGGCGGTGCTCCTTTTCGTTCAGCAGCTCGTGGCGCAGCGCAGGATACAGCTTCAGCGTGCAGTCCTTTACCCCGGCGCGGCGGAATTCCTGATACGTCCGGCAGACACCGGCCCCCATGGCTCCCACGGGATCGTCCTGCCCGGAGATCAGCAGCACGGGGGTATCCATGTCCATCTTCCGCAGGTTGGCCGGCCGCTGATTGAAACGGATGCCCCGCAGCATCTCGTGAAACAGACCCACGGTGGCATCGTGGCCGCACAGAGGATCGGCCATATAGTCGTCCACATTTTCCGGGTCGACCGACAGCCAGTCAAAGCCGGTACGGTTGGGCTTGAACATCTTATTATACGCACCGAAGGCCAGCGCATTTACGGTGGCGTTGGTGGCAGCGGGATCGCGGCGCGCCAGCGCGCCGGACAGGGCAAGGCCGCCGGTCAGCGCGGCGCCGCTCTGCCATCCGGTTCCCATCAAAATCGCGGCCTTCACCGTACCGGAGTAGCGGATAAGATACGTCCGGCTGAGGAACGATCCCATGGAGTGACCCATCAGCAGCAGCGGCAGGCCGGGATAGCGCTCCTTCAGCTTGGTGTGCAGCACATAGATGTCGTCCACCGGCGTCTGCCAGGTATTGCCATGTCCGAAATACACAGGCGTTCCGCCCTCCGGCAGGGAGCCGCCATGTCCCAGATGGTCATGCCCCACTACCACAACGCCGTGGCCGTTGAGGAAACGGGCGAAATCGTCATAGCGGCCGATATGCTCCGCCACGCCGTGAACGATCTGCAAAACTGCTGTGGGCGTTGTGTCCTCCGGTACCCACGCGATGCCGTGGAGGCGAGTCTTCCCATCGCTGGAAAGAAACGTAAAGTCCGTTTTATTTGTCATGGCAATTCCGTCCTTCCTGTGTTATAGTAGGAATATCTTATTTTATATTTTACCACAGTGACCTTCACTTGAAAAGGGGGATTTGATTTGGCTTCCTACATCCTTGCGCTGGATCAGGGTACCACCAGTTCCCGCGCCATCGTCTTTGACCGCTCCGGCAGCATCGTGGGGCGGGGACAATATCCCTTCACCCAGCACTATCCCCGCGCCGGATGGGTGGAGCACGATCCCATGGAGATCTGGCGCACACAGGCGCAGGCGGCGGCAGACGCCATTGCCGGACTTCCCGCAGGAGCCATCGCCGGGATCGGCGTCACCAACCAGCGGGAGACCACGATCATCTGGGACAAAACCACCGGCGAGGCGGTGTATCCCGCGATCGTCTGGCAGTGCCGCCGGACAGCGGAGCTGTGCGAGGAGCTGAAGCGGCGGGGTCTGAGTGAGCGGATTCAGTCCACCACCGGACTTTTGATCGACGCCTATTTCTCCGCCACCAAAATCCGGTGGATCCTGGATAACGTACCCGGCGCGCGGCAGCGGGCGGAGCAGGGGCAGCTTCTCTTCGGCACGGTGGAGACATGGCTCATCTGGCAGCTGACCGGCCAGCATGTTACCGACTACTCCAATGCCAGCCGCACCATGCTGTTTGACATCCACAAGCTCACTTGGGACGCGGAGCTGTGCGGCATGCTGGGCATCCCCATGTGTATGCTGCCCCGCTGCGCAGGCAACGCGCAGCTTTACGGCACGGTGAAGGCCGGGATCCCCGGTCTTGAGGCTTTGGCGGGCGTACCGGTGTGCGGCGCGGCAGGCGACCAGCAGGCGGCACTGTTCGGCCAGACCTGCTTTCATGCCGGCGATGCCAAGAACACCTACGGAACCGGCTGCTTCACCCTGATGAACGTAGGCGGCAAACCTGTCCGCAGCCGCGCGGGGCTGGTGACCTCTGTGGCCTGGCAGGTGGGCGACGCTGTGACCTACGCGCTGGAGGGCAGCGTTTTCAACGGCGGCAGCACGATCCAGTGGCTGCGGGACGAGCTGCATCTGATCGATTCCGCGCCGGAGTGCGACCGTCTGGCGGAATCGGTTTCCAGCAGCGGCGGCGTTATCGTGGTACCGGCCTTTACCGGGCTGGGGGCACCCTATTGGGATATGTACGCCCGCGGCGCCATCTTGGGCATTACCCGGGGAACGGGACGCGCCCATATCGCCCGGGCGGTGCTGGAGGCCATCGCCTTTCAGGTGACGGATCTGATGCTGGCCATGCGGCAGGACGCGGGCTGCGACATCACCTGTCTGCGGGCCGACGGCGGCGCCAGCGTCAGCGACATTCTGCTGCAGATGCAGGCCGACCTTCTGCGGATCCCGGTGGATCGCCCCGCCATGGTGGAGACCACCGCCTTCGGCGCGGCGGCGCTGGCGGGGCTGCACTGCGGCATGTGGGGCAGTCTGGACGAGCTGTCCGCCCTGCGGCACAGCGACCGGGTCTTTACGCCCCAGCGGGTACAGGCGGAGTGCGACGACGCCTACCGCATGTGGAAGCGGGCAGTGCAGCGGAGCGCGGACTGGATCGAACATTGACCGCACACCCGCGCCGGATTTTTTGCCGGTGCAGGGCGGGAAATCTTGACAAACAGGCGATTTGCCGATACAATAATTTTTTGAGAATAACGCGCGTATGCCGCGGGAATTGAGGTTATACAACATGGCTAAGGACCAGAGAAATGTGGAAGCGATCACCCCCATGGAGGAGGATTTTACCAAATGGTACACCGACATCTGCCTGAAGGCTGAATTGGTGGACTATGCCAGCGTAAAGGGCTTTTTGGTTCTGCGCCCCTATGGCTATGCCATCTGGGAGAACATCCAGAAGTACATGGACAATGAATTCAAGAAGACCGGTCATGTCAATGTGGCGATGCCGGTACTGATCCCCGAAAGTCTGCTGAAAAAGGAGGGCGAGCTGGTACAAGGCTTCGCTCCCGAGGTGGCGTGGGTCACCCACGGCGGCAGCGAGAAGCTGGAGGAGCGTCTGGCCTTCCGCCCCACCTCCGAGACCATGTTCTGCGACCACTGGGCGCATGTGCTGCACAGCTGGCGGGAACTGCCCATGCTGTATAACCAGTGGTGCAGCGTCATCCGCTGGGAGAAGACCACCCGCCCCTTCCTGCGCAGCCGCGAGTTCTGGTGGCAGGAGGGTCACACCATTCACGAGACCGCCGAGGAGGCCATGGCCGAAACGGAGCAGCAGCTGAACTGCTATGCAGATGTGTGCAAAAACGCGCTGGCCATGCCGGTGGTGAAGGGCCGCAAGACCGACAAGGAAAAGTTTGCCGGTGCCGAGGCTACCTATACCATCGAGGCCATGATGAAGGATCACAAGTCCCTGCAGTCCGGCACCAGCCACTTTTTCGGGGACAAATTCTCCCGCGCCTATGACGTGACCTTCGCAGGGCGGGACAATACCCTGCAGTATCCCTTCCAGACCAGCTGGGGTTCCTCCACCCGCCTTATCGGCGCCGTCATCATGACCCACAGCGACAATCACGGTCTGGTGCTGCCTCCCGTGATCGCTCCCACGCAGGTGGTGGTGATCCCCATTGCCCAACACAAGCCCGGCGTGCTGGAGGCCGCCGCAGCGCTGAAGGACCGGCTGGCCGCCGCAGGGCTGCGCGTCACGATGGACGACAGCGACCAGTCCGCCGGCTGGAAATTCGCCCAGTACGAGATGAAGGGCGTACCCCTGCGGGTGGAGATCGGCCCCAAGGATATGGAGAAGGAGCAGTGCTGCGTGGCGCGCCGCGATACCGGCGAGAAGACCTTCGTTCCTCTGGCGGAGCTGGAGAGCGCCGTCAAAGGTCTTTTGCAGGATGTCCACGACAACCTGTACGCCATGGCGGAGAAGAATCTGGAGGAGAACACCTTCGACATGACCGACTGGCAGGAGGTCAAGGCCATGGCTGACGGCAAGGGCGGTCTGGCCCGCACCAAGTGGTGCGGCTCGCTGGAGTGCGAGCTGGCCATGAAGGAAAAGGCCGGCGTGTCCAGCCGCTGCATGCCGCTGGTGCAGTCCGGCACCACCGGAAAGTGCGTCATGTGCGGCAAGGCCGCCACCACGGACATTTACTGGGGCGTGGCATATTAAACACAAAAATGGACTGCCGCAGGCAGTCCATTTTTATCGCAGAAAAAGGAGGGCTTGCGCCCTCCTTTTTTATTCGATGGAGATGATATAGAAATACACGCTCTGACCGCCGGGGATGGCGGCTACCTCCGCATCGGGACAGTGCCGGGCAAACAGCGCCTCGGTCTTGGCGCCCTCGGCCTCGGACACACCCTCACCGGTGTAGATGTTGATGTATTCCGCGTTGGCCTCGGCGGCGTGCAGGCTCAGCTTTTCCAGCAGCTCGTCCATGCTGCGGCCGGTGCCGAACAGCTTGCCGTCCAGCAGCGCCAGATAGTCTCCCTCGTTGATGGCAAAGCCGTCAAAGTCAGAATCGCGGGCGGCGTAGGTGATCTGGGCGGTGGATACCGTCTGGGCAGCGTCCGTCATGGCCTGCGCGATGACCTGCGGATCCTGTGCGTCGGGATCATAGCTCATCATGGCGGTGATGCCCTGCGGCACGGTGGCGGTGGGGATCACGATGATCTCCTTCTCCGTCAGACCCACGCACTGCTGGGCGGCCATAATGATGTTCTTGTTGTTGGGCAGGATGAACACCACCTCGCTGGGGGTACGGTTCACCTCCTTGAGGATGGCCTCGGTGGAGGGGTTCATGGTCTGCCCGCCGGAAACGATGGTGTCCACGCCCAGTGCGCGGAAGGTGTCCGCCAGGCCGTCGCCTGCGCAGACGGCCACAAAGCCGAACCGCTTTTCGGCGGGAGCAACAGCGTTTTCCTGCGCCTCCAGCTCCGCCTCCACAGCGTCCAGATCATCGGTGCTGTGGGCCTCACGGCCAGCCGCCAGATCATCCCGCTGGGTGCGCATATTCTCGATCTTGGCCAGCTCCAGCGTGCCGTATTTCTGGGCTTCCGTCAGGGCATAGCCGGGGATGTCGGTATGGACATGTACCTTGAAGCACTCGTCATCCTCGCCGATCACCAGACTGTCGCCGATGCTGTCCAGATAGGCGCGCAGCGGCTCCAGCGACTTCTCGCCCATGGTCTTGCGGACGATGAACACGGTGTCGAAGGTGAAGGTGATCTCGTCCTCCAGCGCGGCAAAGTCTGCCTTGTCCTTGACCTCGGCCTCCTCGGCCACCTCGGGTATGGCTTCCCCCCGCAGGCAGCGCAGCATGCCGTCCAGAATGATGAGATAACCCTTGCCGCCGGCGTCTACCACGCCGGCCTTTTTCAGAACAGGGTTCATCTCCACCGTCTCGGCCAGCGTCACCTCGCCGGCGCGGATGGCTTCCTCCAGCACGAATTCCACACTGTTGTTCTCCTGCGCGGCCTCCATGGCCCGCTGGGCAGCCAGGCGGGACACCGTCAGCACGGTACCCTCGGCGGGCTTCATCACCGCGCCGTAGGCGGTGGCAACGCCCTCCTGCATGGCCGCGGCCAGCGCCGCGCCGTCTGCCTCGACCGTGTCCTTGAAGGATTTGGACATGCCCCGGAACAGCAGGGACAGGATCACGCCGGAGTTGCCCCGGGCGCCCCGCAGCAGACCGCGCGCCGTGATCTTGGCGGCCTCGTCGATGGTGGCGGGCGTCGTCTTTTTCAGCTCGGCGCAGGCGGTCTGGATGGTCAGGTGCATGTTGGTGCCGGTGTCACCGTCAGGTACAGGAAAAACATTCAGGTCGTTGATGGCCTGCTTTTGTCCGGCGAGGCAGGCCGCGCCGAACAGCACCATATCCTTAAAGACGGCGCCGTTGATCTTCTCTATCATCTTGCCGTGATCCTCCCTTAGCTTTTACTGACGGAGTCCACGCAGACGTTCACGTCCCGTACCTCCACACCGGTGTTGCAGGTGACCACATATTTGACTTCGCTCATGATGGCACGGCACACGGTGGCGATATTGACCCCCGCGTCCACCATAATGTGCAGCTCGATGGACACGGTATTGTCGTTGTTGTAGGTAACTTTCACGCCCTTGCTCATGGCCTCGGGGCGCAGCAGGTGGACAAGGCCATCCGTCATGGAGCGGTAGACCATGCCCTTGACGCCGAAGCAGTTGGTGGCGGCGGCGCCGGTGATGGTGGTGAACACCGCGTTGGAGATCGTGATGTCACCATGCTCACTGTTGATTTTTATCATATAAGCCTTCCTTTCTTTCGGAGGTGTCTGGCATGACGTATGCGCATAAGAATCACATAATACCATGTATTATATACCACATAGCTGCAAATAACAAGGTTTTTTTGACAGGAAGGCGGAAGAGCAGTATCCGGAACCGAATACTGCTCTTTCAATATGAGGGGAAGACCGGATGCTCAACGCCCGAGCCTGCGCTTATTGCTGACCAGCATCACACCGCCGCCCAAGGCGGTCAGCGCCGCGGTGGCATACGGCAGGATCCCCGCATCGCCGGTTTTGGGAGAATCCGGCTTTTTGGGGTCATCGGGTTTGGGTTGGGGGTCTCGGTGTGCCGTTGTGCTGCTTGGTGTAGGTGTTGGTAAATTCAAGAGCCTTATCGCCCTGACCATAGGAGGTATCGCTGCCGCTCTTGCGGATGTCGGTGATCTGGAGCCGGTCATCCACCAGCGCCACCGTCAGGGTATAAACAGACGTGTCGGACTGCCAGCCGGAAACGGCAGACTTTTCCTCGCGGACCGTCAGCTTGACGGTTCCCGCTTCCAGCTGCTTATCCGTCAGCGCCGCCGTCAACTTTCCAGCATAGCTGTTGACTCCGTTGGTCTGAATGGTACTCGTGCCGACCACCTGATCGTCCAGATAGGCCTTGAAAACGAACTGGGCGGCGCCGGCGGTCAGGGCATAGCCATCGACCTTGGCGGTGGAGAGATCCTCGGTGACCGTATACGCGCCGACGGGCAGCTCCCTGATCACCGTCTCGCCGGTCTTCGTCTTATGATCCACGGTGACCGTAACGGTCTGCGCCGCCACGGACTCGTCGGCGTTCCGGATGGTAAAGCGGAACGCCCAATCTTGTGCCGGTGCAACGCCCTCCACCACCTTACGGATGGTCAGCGTCCCGGTCTGCGGGGTGGTTTCCTGCTGTTTTGTCTCCGGCAGGGCGTCGCCGGCAAACGCTGTGGTAACCAGAGAAAACACCATGATCAGGCACAGCAGTGCGCTGATGATTCTTTTCTTCATGACAAAATCTCCTTTGTATGCGATCAGTATTGCGGCACATGGCTCCGTCGGCAAAAGCCCGGCATGTGCGCAACCGATGGACAGACGGAGTGTGAGTCCTCATTTCTCATTCCGTTCTGTCCTTTAGACGGCGATACATAGAGAAAGCTTCCCTGTTTTGGAAAAGAATTCCGCCGCGTGTTTGTCCTTTGCTTCCCCTATCCGACATACCTGCCTCCGGAGCATCGCGCAGGATCCCGCGCCGCAAAAAAGCGGCAGAGGAAGTATCCTCTGCCGCTTTTTTGCGCATATCGCGCCATTTTGCTTACCGGTCATTCTGACCAAAGTAGTAGTTGTAAAAATCACGGAACATATCGGAGTAATTCTGTCCACCCTGCTGCTGGTCGTTTTGAGTGGTGTCCTGCTCCTCCTCGCCGGTGGTCTGGGGCTGTTGGTCAAAGGTCAGATCCAGCGTGATATATTCGCCATTGCGGTAGACCGTCAGCGTCACGGTGTCGCCGGCCTTGTAGTTCTTCTTGGCGGCGGACAGATCGGTCATGGAGGTGATGGTGGTATCATTCAGCTTGGTGATCACATCGCCCAGCCGCAGACCGGCCTTTTCTCCGGCGCCGCCGCTTTCGGTGGAGAAAAGGAACACGC
>CAKTKM010000035.1 GCA_934569425.1 uncultured Oscillospiraceae bacterium | reverse complement strand
CAATGTGACGCCTGCCGCGGCATCGACAGCGGAACGCTGCTGGATGTAACGGAGCTGGACGCCGCCTCCAACAACGGCGTGGATCAGGTACGCGCGCTGCGGGAGGAGGCGGTATATACCCCCTCTGTGCTGAAAAAGCGGGTGTATATCATTGACGAAGTACACATGCTGTCCATCGCCGCTTTCAACGCCCTTCTGAAAATTCTGGAGGAGCCGCCGGAGCATCTGCTGTTCATTCTGGCCACCACGGAGCTGCACAAGGTGCCTGCCACCATTCTCTCCCGCTGCCAGCGGTTTTCCTTCAAGCGGTTGCTGCCGCGGGATATTCAGCAGCAGCTGCTGGAGATCGCCAGGGCGGAGCATATTGATTTGAGCGCCGACGGCGCGGAGCTGCTGGCGCGGATGGCCAACGGCGCCATGCGGGATGCCCTGTCGCTGCTGGATCAATGCCGTGCCGTGGAGGGTACCATCGACAGTGCCGCGGTGCTGGAGGTGCTGGGTCTGGCCGGTGCCGCCCAAACGGTGCAGCTGATGGAGTGCGTGCTGGACAGGCGCATCGGCGATGTGCTGTCGCTGTTTGACCGTCTGTATCGGGGTGGAAAGGACGTGGCGGCGCTGCTGAGCGAGCTGAGCGACCTGAGCCGCGACCTGACCATCCTCAAGGCCGCACCGGAGGGCGGCAGCGCCCTGCTGACGGGGCTTTATGACAGTAAGACACTGACCGCTCTGGCGGGCGATCTGCCCATGACGCGGTTTTTGTATATGGCCGATACGCTGCGCCAGTGCTGTGCGGCGCTGCCGGACAGCATCCGTCCCCGCACCGACGCGGAGCTGTGTCTGCTGAAGCTGTGTGACGAAAGTCTCAGCGGCGATCTGACGGCACTGTGTCAGCGGGTAGCGGCACTGGAGGAGGGCGGCGCAGCCGCCCCACCCCGTAAAACGGCGCAAGCGGTCGTTGCCGCGCCCAGGCCGCAGGAGGCGCCAGCCGCCGCTGCTGTACCTGCGGCGCAGCCGATCCGGGACATCCCCATCGACACACAGTATGGCGAGGCGCCGCCTCCGCCGGAGGAATACGGCCAGCGGGTGTTCGACATCCCGCAGGAGACACCTCCCCCGTCCCGCCCGGAAGCACCACGGCAGGCGTCTTCCGGCGGCGACACCTCCGTGTGGCTGCGGCTGATCGACCACTATAAGGGACGCCTCAGCATGAAGGACCGCGTCTTTCTGAATATGGCCACCGGCGTAGTGGAGGGTGACTGCCTGACAGTGCTGTGCCGGGACAATTTCGCAAAGGATTCCCTCAACAGCGAGACGGTACTGTCGGTGCTGCGGGAGGTCACGAGCCGCGAGCTGGGAATGCCGGTGCGTGTGCAGCTGGTGGTGGGTACGGCGCCGAAGACCGCCGCGCCCCGGCAGGCTCCCGCACCTCGTCCGCAGCCGGAGCCAGTGCCGCAGCCTGCCGCACCGCCGGAACCCGTGCCTGTCCCCGCGTCCGCTCCGGCGGTGGAGATACCCCCGTGGGAGGAGCCGCCAACGGCGGCAGAGACCGTTCCGGCTGCCTCCTCCGGTGATGCGCTGGAGGAACTGACGAAAAAGGGACAGCAGCTGGAGCATTTCAAGATCACATAACAAAAAGGAGAGATACGACTATGGCAAAGGGATACAGCGCAAGAGGCGGCTTTGGCGGCAGCCAGGGCCAGATGATGCGCCAGCAGCAGATGCAGCAGAAGATCATGCAGATGCAGCAGCAGATGGCGAAGGCGCAGGAGGATGTGGAAAACACCGACTTTACCGCCAGCGCGGGCGGCGGAGCGGTGCAGGCTGTGGTGAACGGCAAAAAGGAGCTGAAGGCGCTGACCATTCAGCCGGACGCGGTGGATCCGCAGGATGTGGAGATGCTGCAGGATCTGGTGATCTCCGCCGTCAACGAGGCGCTGCGTCAGGCCGATGAGGCCATGAGCAGCTCCATGAACAGCTTCACCGGCGGTTTGAACATCCCCGGACTGCTGTAACGTCAGGACAGAAAAAAGAGCGGGTACGCCAACGGCGTACCCGCTCTTTTCCTTATTTTCTCAGGTATACTGGCGCAGACCCTCGGTAGCGGAGTCCTCGTCGGCGCTGATGGTAACGGTAAACTTCACATCGTTGGCGTTGCTGAAACGATCCAACCAGCCCAGGAAGTCCTCTACCGCCTGCAGATCCTTGTCGCCGGCGATCTTGCACAGATTGTCCACAAAGATGTGGGAAATATCGTAATTGCCGGCGTACAGACCGCTGATAAAGCCCCGCAGGCACTCGTAATTATTCACATGATACTCTCCGGCGTTGACCAGACGGACATTGTAGCTGATGTCGTAGGTCATGTCGGCACTGGGCTCGATACACACGACGCTGCCGTTCTCGCTTTCCACCGCGGCGTGGATCAGCTCGATGAGCTGCTTGGTCTTGCCCGCGCCGTTGGCGCCCATAATCAATCTAACCATAAGAAATCACTCCTTTGTGTAAGCTGGGAACTCTGCCCCATATACAGCATACCATACCCCTATGGAAAAAGCAATGGCCTTGACCATGAAATAATTATGAACGGCCCAGCTTTTTCTCCAGCTCGCCCCGCAGATCCTCGTAGCCGGGCTTGCCCAGCAGGGCGAACATGTTCTTTTTATAGGCCTCCACGCCCGGCTGGTCGAAGGGGTTCACATCCAGCAGATAGCCGCTGAGACCGCAGGCGTATTCAAAGAAATAGATCAGCTCGCCCAGCGTATGCGCGTTCTTGCTTCCGGCTTGGAGGATGATATTGGGTACGCCGCCCTCCACATGCGCCAGCAGCGTGCCGTCCATCGCCTGACGGGCGATGAAGTCCATGGTTTTGCCTGCCAGAAAGTTCAGCCCGTCGCCGTTGGCTTCGTCAAAGGGTACTGTTTCCTCCACGGCAGAGGGACCGAAGCGCACGACCGTTTCCAACAGTGTGCGTTCGCCGTCCTGAATATACTGTCCCATGGAGTGCAGATCCGCGGTAAATTCCACGCTGGCGGGGAACAGACCCTTGTTCTCCTTGCCCTCACTTTCGCCGTAGAGCTGCTTCCACCACTCGGACATAAAGCGGAAGGACGGCTCGTAGGCGGCAAGGATCTCGATTTTGCGGCCCATGCGGTACATTTCATAGCGGGCGCCGGCATAGCGCCACGCGGCGTTGCGCTCTATATCACCGGCGGCGCAGGCGCGCATCATCTCGTCGGCGCCGGCCATCAGGGCGTCGGTGTCGATCCCGGCGGCGGTAATAGGAAGCAGTCCCACGGCGGTCAGCACGCTGTAACGTCCGCCGATGTTGTCCGGCACCACGAAGCTCTCGTAGCCATTGGCGTCGGCCAATGCCTTCAGCGCGCCCTTGTGGGCGTCGGTGGTGGCATAGATACGGCGGGCGGCGCCCTCCTTGCCGTAGCGCTGCTCCAGCAGCTCGCGGAAGAAGCGGAATGCCACGGCAGGCTCGGTGGTGGTGCCGGACTTGGAGATGACGTTGACGGAGAAATCCACGTCCTTCACCAGCTCCATTACCTCCGCCAGCGCCTCGCTGCTGAGCCCGTTGCCGATGAAATAGATGTTGGGGGTATCCTTCTTTTTCAGGTTGTAGTTGGGGCTGCACAGGCACTCGATCACGCCGCGGGCGCCCAGATAGGAGCCGCCGATACCGATGACCACCAGCGCCTGAGAGTCGCTCCGGATCCGCTGTGCCGCCGCCTTGATGCGGTCATACTCCGCCCGGTCATAGTCGCGGGGCAGGTGGACCCAGCCGGTAAATTCGCCGCCGCGGCCATTGCCCATCTGCAAATAGCCGTGAGCCAGCTTCAAACGGGGAGACAGCGCCGCTTCGTAGGGCAGGCGCAGAAAGCTCTGGATATTGCTCAGGTCAACTTTGATCATGGTTCTTACCTCCTGTGTAAAATAAACCGTTCTTAAAAAACCATATTACAACGCCGCAGTAAAAAATACAAGGGGGAACGTGGGGGTTTTTACGGTTTTTCCCGTTTCTCTTAGCGGCAGAACAACAGCATCTGCAGCATACGCGTGGTCATTTCACCCCATGTGAGCGCCTCCACCGTTTCCGCCGCCAGAATAGGCACCGTCAGCAGCGTTTCGCCGTCCCGGCTGACACACAGCGTTCCCACCGGATCACCGGCGCGAACAGGTGCGGCCAGCGACTCCGGAAGGTCGATGGTCTGCTGGAGTCCCGCGGCCTGACTTTTCTCCGCCAGCAGCGTGTGTCCCTCCTCCGGAAGCGTCAGGGAAACGCTCTCCCCCCTCCCCAGTGTCACCGGCAGGACGGGCAGCGGATCTTCCGGCTGCACATCCAGCAGCGTATAGGTGGAAAAGCCGTAGTTCAGCAGCGTCTTGGCGTCGGCGTTGCGGCTGTCGGAGGTGGTTCCTTTCATGATGACGGCGATCAGCTCCATGCCGTCGCGCTCCGCCGTGGCGCTGATGCAGTAGCCTGCCTCACGGGTAAAGCCGGTCTTGAGCCCGGTAGCGCCGTCATAGAAGCGGATCAGCTTGTTGGTATTGCTCAGACCGAAGGTGCCGTTGCGAAGGGTATCCATCCAAATGGTCGTATAGTTCCGTACAGCGGGATGGTGCAGCAGCAGCTCACGGCTCATCAGCGCGATGTCGTAGGCGGAGGTGACGTGTCCCTCCGCCGTCAGGCCGGTGCAGTTGACGAAATGCGTATCCTTCATGCCCAGTTGACGGGCGCGGTTGTTCATCTGCTCCACAAACAGCTCCGTCACGCCCGCCACATGCTCCGCCAGCGCCACCGCCGCGTCGTTGCCGGAGGATACGCATACCGCCTTCAGCAGATCGTCTACGGTGATCTGCTCGCCCTCTGCCAGAAACACCTGACTGCCGCCCATACCGGCGGCGTAGGCGCTGACGGTCACAAGATCATCCGCTGCGATCCGGCCGCTGTCGATGGCCTCCATGGTCAGCAGCACCGTCATGATCTTGGTGACGCTGGCAGGCGGCAGCGCGTCGTGTTCATTTTGGGCATAGAGGATCTGTCCTGTGGTTTTTTCCATCAGCAGCGCCGCGTGGGAGGTGAGCGTCAGCTCCACGCCCCAGCAGGGTACCGTTATATTCCAGATCAACGTCAATGCCGCCAAAAGTCCCAGCGCTCTTTTCATTTTCGCGCCCTCCTTGCCTTGTTTGGTGACATCCTATGCCTCCGGCGGCTTGGCCTATGCGTTTTGCGGGAAAAGTCTTGGCGGCGGCGATTTTCGCCTTGCAATGGGCGGAAAGATGTGGTATGATACTTTTACTTGCAGGATTCGTACATCGGTAGTACATCGGCTTCCCAAGCCGAGGAGGCGGGTTCGACTCCCGTATCCTGCTCCATAAATCAAAAGACCGCCGGCGGCGGTCTTTTGATTTATGGTTCGGTCTGCTCTCACAGAGAAATCACTGTACGAGGACATTGCTATGGATTACTGTATATATACGCCCATTCCCACTGACCCCGTCCTGTTGAATCTGAACGGCTGCAAGGACTGGGGTACATTACACCAACGCATCCGCAAGACGTTTGGGTTTCCGGACTACTACGGAGAAAACTGGGATGCCATGTGGGATTGCCTGACGGATGTATTTCTGCCGCCGGTGCAAAGGCGCATTGTTGTGGAGGGCTTTGCCGCCATGCCCCAAGAGCTGCGGGAGTATGCTGCTCCGATGCAGGAGATTTTCAGCGACCTTCAGGAGAAATACCCTTGGATCTCGGTGATATACCGCTGATTACAGACACAACAAAACCTGTGGGCAATCACAAAAGAAAAGACCTCCATTGGTGGTCTTTTCTTTTGTACCGTACTGTGTTATAATGAAAACAGTTACAGAAAAGAGGCGGGTGCGGCTATGGCGTACTGCGCAGATACCCCCATCACAACGTCGATTGTTTTCTGAGTCTGAACGGCTGTGAGGATTGGGCCGCAGGATACCGGCGTATCCGCGGGGCGTTCGCCCCCGGAACCGATACGGTGCCGCCGTGCGGCCTTGTCTCGTGGAAATTTCTCCGTTAAAATACCACAAACTCCCCGCCGTATGTCCCATCCTGTTTCCGGAAAGCCTATACAATAGAAGCAACGATGAAACAAGAAGGAGAACGCCATGCCTATCCATGTAACAAGCGAGATCGGCACATTGCAGCAGGTGCTGCTGCACCGTCCCGGCGCGGAGCTGGAGCAGCTGGTTCCCGGTGAGCTGGAACGCCTGCTCTTTGACGACATTCCCTATCTGAAGGCCGCTCAGCAGGAGCATGACGCGTTTGCCACCCTGCTGCGGCGAAACGGTACCCGCGTGGTCTATCTGGAGGATCTGATGACGCAGACGCTGGCGGGGGATCCGCAGGTGCGCCGCCGCTTTATCCGCCAGTTGATTCACGAAGGCGGCGCCATTGCCTGTCATTATCAGGCGGCGCTGTATGACTATCTGTCGGTGCTGACGGATGACGAGCTGGTGCGCCGTACTATGACCGGCGTCAGCGTGGAGGAGTTCCTGCCGCCGGAGCGCCGGGGCGCATTGGTGTCCCTGACCCGGGGCAGCCACCGTTTTGTGCTGGATCCCATCCCCAATCTGTACTTTACCCGCGATCTCTTTGCCTGTATCGGCCGGGGCGTCAGCCTCAACGCCATGTACTCCCTTACCCGCCGCCGCGAGACCATCTATGGACAGTATATCCTGCAATACCACCCTGACTATGCCGGGAAGGTCCCTTTTTATTACCACCGTGACGACCCCTTCAGCATCGAGGGCGGCGATGTGCTGAACCTCAGCTCCCGCCTGCTGGCGGTGGGCATGTCCCAGCGCACCACGCCGGAGGCCATCGAGGTGCTCTGCCGCAATATTTTCCGCGACGGATCGGCGGAGATCCGCACCGTGCTGGCGCTGGATATTCCCAACCTGCGGGCCTTCATGCATCTGGACACGGTGCTGACGCAGGTGGATCGCGGCGTGTTTACCGTCCATCCAGAGATATTGGAGAGCCTGCGGGTCTACCGCATCACCCCTGACGGCGACCGCCTCCGCGTAACGGAGGAGGCCGGCACGTTGGAGACGATCCTGTCCCGTGCGCTGGAGCTGGACACTGTCAAGCTGATCCCCTGCGGCGGCGGTGACCGTGTGTCCTCCGAGCGGGAACAGTGGAACGACGGCTCCAACACGCTCTGCATCGCCCCCGGCAGGGTGGTGGTGTATGACCGGAATTATATGACTAACGCGATCCTGCAGGACAACGGCATTCAGGTTTTTGAAATGCCCAGTTCCGAGCTGTCCCGCGGACGGGGCGGCCCGCGCTGCATGAGCATGCCCCTGCGCCGCGCCGATGTAAAATGACCCCGGCGAAAAAACGAAAAGGAGGAATCCCCCATGTCCTTTGTTCTGCCCCTTTATCACCATCCCAACTTTGACCGCCCCGATCTTCTCGCTGCCCCCGATGCCCGCTGGCAGGCAGCGGAGCGTGACGGCGTGGTGCCGGACAGCTTCCACAGCACCTCCATGTATCCGGAGTATTTCAAGATCGACGGCCAATGGCGGCTGGCGGAGGAGAGCCGCATGGATGCCTGCGTGATCCTGCGTCCTGACGGACGCCTCGATACGGTGGAGGCCCGCAATGTCAAGCAGGGCGACCGCGTGATCCTCGGACGCACCGAGCGGGGCGAGGAGGGCATCTATATGCACTGCGACGGCTTTGCCGGACACGAGGGCGGAAACGATGACCAGTTCGTGTTCCGTCAGGGGCGCAGCCGGGAGACCTCCTATGCCAAGGATTACGATGATCTGGCCGCGCTCCTGCGGCATGAGCGTGCGCATGGCCGCATCCTCTGGGTCATGGGACCTGCCTTTGCCTTCGATGCCGGCGCCCGCGCCGCCATGGAGGCCATGATCGCAAACGGCTACTGTCACGGACTGCTGGCGGGCAACGCCCTCGGTACCCACGACTTAGAGGCCGCCTATCTCCATACCGCGCTGGGGCAGGACATTTATACCCAGCGCAGCCAGCCCAACGGCCACTATCACCATCTGGACGTGCTGAACAAGGTGCGCCGCAGCGGCTCCATCCCCCGTTTTATCGAGGACTACCGCATTGACAACGGCATTATCTACGGCTGCGTCAAGCACCATGTCCCCTTTGTGCTCACTGGCTCCATCCGGGACGATGGCCCCCTGCCGGAGGTTTACGCCGATGTGTATGAAGGCGCCTCCGCCATGCGGGAGCTGGTGCGCGGTGCCACAACGGTCATCTGCCTTGCCACCATGCTCCATACCATCGCCACCGGCAATATGACCCCGTCCTTCCGTGTGCTGCCGGACGGCACCGTCCGTCCGGTCTATCTCTACGCCGTGGATGCCGATGAATTTGTGGTGAATAAGCTGCTGGATCGCGGCAGTCTCAGCGCCACCACCATAGTCACCAACGTGCAGGACTTCATCACCAAGGTCGCCCGCGATCTGGGCGTATACCCCCAATAAGAACCAACAGCCCGCGGCTTTGCCGCGGGCTGTATTTTCTATAGCCGAGCCTCCTGAAGCGCCACCTCCTGCCGGAACGCCGTGGGGGACATGCCGCGAAACCGCAGGAAATTCCGCCCGAAGGTCTTGACGGTGTTGTACCCCACCTCAAAGGCGATGTCCGTCACGCTTTTGTCCGTGGTCTTCAGCAGCGTACATGCCCGGTTGATCCGCAGAAAGTGGACAAAATCCGCCAGATCCTTTTCCACCTGATACAGCAGTAGCGTGTTCAGCTCCCTGACGGACAGGCCGAACCGTGCCGCCGTCTCCCGGGGCGGCAGCTCCGCGGCATAGTTGTGATAGAGATACGACACCACCTCATAGGCCACCGGATCCTCCTGAATGCCGCACAATCCGCCCACCCGGCGGTATACCTCCCGGAACTGGCTGGCCTTCATCCCCAGCCGCGCCGAGAATACCTTGCTGATGTGGGAGCTGTCCACGAACCCGAGGATCTCCGCCAGCTGTTCCATGGTCAGATCGGTATACATCAGAAAACTGAGGGACTTCCCGATCCGCATTTCCCCCAGCAGGTCGAAAAAGGACAGCCCTGTGGTCTGGGTGATATAGGCGCTGATGGCCGACTCGCTGAGATAAAACTGCCTGCTGAGCTGGGAGAGGGTCAGCTTCTCCCCCAGATGGGTATACATATAGTGCAGAATATCGCTTTTCTCCATGGCCTTGGGAGCGGCTTTGCCCTGCCTCTGCCCCAGCCGCAGGAAGGAGATCACCACCTCCGCCAGCTTGTTGGCAATAAACAGCTCCCGCAGCGGGTCGTCCTCGGGCAGCTCCGTCTCCCGCCGCAGCTGCCCGAACAGCCGCTCCAGCGCCGCCGCCTCATGGGGCGGACACTGCACCACCGGCGCCGCGGCCATGGTCTCCATCAGCCGCAGGGGCGTGCGTCCCGCCTGCCCCAGCGCCTTCACCGCCATGTTCACATTGTCAAAGTAGTAGGTCAGCAGATCATACCGCAGCGGCTCCTCCACCGACACCACATCGGAGATTTGCCACGGCAGCACCGATACCAGCGATCCCACCGACACCGGATACGGCCGGTCCTGCAAAACGATGGTGCCGCGTCCGCCGGTAAACAGCCAGAAGCGGGACATCTGGTGGATCATGGGCGTGGTAGGCGCGTCGATGACCTCCGTCACCACCCGGCAGATCTGGCTGTAATCCGCCCGGGAGCAGTACAGCTCCTGTATGGGCAGCGTCCTGCCGCCGTCCCTTCCGCCCATGGCTTTCCCTCCGCTTCGTGTGTGGTGCCTTCAGTGTACCATATCACGCGCCGCCGCGCAACGGCGGATTGACAATTCCGCGCTGCCGCGCTACAATGTGTGGAGAACGGAAAGGAGGCGGCATGATGGAGATTCACGGGCTGCAAAAGCTGACACTGCTGGATTTTCCCGGCCATGTGGCCTGTACGGTGTTTCTGGCGGGCTGCGATTTCCGCTGCCCCTTTTGTCACAACGGGGGGCTGGTGCTGGGCGGTATGGCGCCGCTGATGGATGACGCCGCCCTGCTGGCGTTTCTGAAAAAGCGGCGGGGGCTGCTGGACGGCGTGGCCATTACCGGCGGAGAGCCGCTGCTGCGGCGTGACCTGCGTCTGCTGCTGGAACGCATCAAGGCGCTGGGCTACGCGGTGAAGCTGGATACCAACGGCAGCCACCCCGATGCCCTGCGGCAGCTGGCGGCAGCCGGTCTGGTGGACTATGTGGCCATGGACATCAAAAACAGCCCTGCCCGCTATGCCGCCACCGTGGGCGTGCCGGAGCTGGATCTGACGCCTGTGAAAGAGAGCGTCGCCTTTCTCCTTACCGGCGCTGTGGACTACGAGTTCCGTACCACCGCCGTGGCGGAGTTCCACGACGATGTGTCCTTTGCGGCCATTGCCCGCTGGATCACCGGTGCCAAGCGGTATTTCATCCAATGCTTTACTGACCGGGACGCCGTTCTGCAAGCCGGTCTCCACGCCCCCGCGGAGGAGCAACTGGCTCGCTGGGCGGACATCGTAAGACCCTTTGTGCAGGATGTGGCGCTCAGAGGAGTATAGGATCTGCCTGCCCTTGCCGCGGCCCTACATCTTGTGGCTATTAAAAAATCTTATACACTACATATGGGCGTTTTTCCTTGACAACCCCCATATATGTGGTATACTGTGAGATACGACGGTCTGCGTCGTATCTCATTTCATTTTCCGCCCCTTTGCGGGCGATGCATACGAGAGAAGGAGGAACAACACACATGTACCGGGTGACAAAACGAGACGGAACCATCGCCGAATTTGATATTGCCAAGATCAGCGCGGCCATCACCAAGGCCTTTGACGCCATGGGCAAGCAGTACCATCCCAGCGTCATGGACATGCTGGCGCTGCGTGTCACGGCGGAGTTCGAGCCGAAGATCAAGGACGAGCTGGTGGCTGTGGAGGATATTCAGGACTGCGTGGAAAAGGTGCTGTCCGAGGCCGGCTATGCCGACGTGGCCAAGGCCTACATCCTCTACCGTAAGCAGCGGGAAAAGGTCCGCAATGTGGGCAGCGCCCTGCTGAACTACAAGGATCTGGTGGACAACTATCTGCAGATCAACGACTGGCGCGTCAAGGAGAATTCCACCGTCACCTATTCCGTGGGCGGCCTGATCCTGTCCAACTCCGGCGCCATCACCGCAAACTACTGGCTCAGCGAGATCTATGACGGCGAAGTGGCCGAGGCGCACCGCAACGCCGATCTGCACCTGCACGACCTCTCCATGCTGACCGGCTACTGTGCCGGCTGGAGCCTGAAGCAGCTGATCCAGGAGGGTCTCGGCGGCGTGGTGGGCAAGATCACATCCTCTCCCGCCAGCCACCTCAGCACCCTGTGCAATCAGATGGTGAACTTCCTCGGCATCATGCAGAACGAGTGGGCGGGCGCGCAGGCCTTTTCCTCCTTCGATACCTACCTGGCCCCCTTCGTCAAGGTGGACGATCTGACCCAGAAGGAGGTCAAGCAGTGCATCCAGTCCTTCGTCTACGGTGTCAACACCCCCTCCCGCTGGGGTACGCAGGCGCCCTTCAGCAACATCACGCTGGACTGGGCGGTTCCCCGGGATCTGGTGGATCAGCCTGCCATCGTGGGCGGCCGTGAACGGGACTTCACCTATGGCGACTGCCAGAAGGAAATGGACATGGTCAACAAGGCCTTTATCGAGATCATGATCGAGGGCGACGCCAATGGCCGCGGCTTCCAGTATCCTATCCCCACCTATTCCATCACCCGCGACTTTGACTGGAGCGAGACAGAGAACAATAAGCTGCTGTTCGAGATGACCGCCAAGTACGGCACGCCTTATTTCTCCAACTATATCAACTCCGATATGGAGCCCAACGATGTCCGTTCCATGTGCTGCCGCCTGCGCCTTGACCTGCGCGAGCTGCGGAAAAAGTCCGGCGGCTTCTTCGGCTCCGGCGAGTCCACCGGTTCCGTGGGCGTCGTCACCATCAACCTGCCCCGCATCGCCTACCTCGCCAAGGATGAGGCGGACTTCTACGCCCGTC
>CAKTKM010000034.1 GCA_934569425.1 uncultured Oscillospiraceae bacterium | reverse complement strand
CCCACCAGCAGCGCACCGATGATCGCACTGTACTTCAGCGTGGCGCGGTTGACATGACGCACCTTTTTCCAGAAGACCGGCGCCAGCACCAGAAACGCCAGCAAAAAACGGAGGGCGTTCAGGTTCATGGGCTGCAGCTCCTCCAGACACAGATCCACCAGATAGTAGGACACGCCCCAGAACAGCGTCACCAGCACCAGCATCAGATCCGCCTTGCGTTGTTTCGACATAGAAGCCGCCTTCCTTTCTTTTCTCTGAAAGGGCAGTATATCACACTTTTCCCGCAAAAGCAATCATTTCCACAGGTGAAGGTAGCCGCCGTCGTGAAGCTGCTTGACCAACAGCAGCGCCACAGGGCCGAGGATCATCCCCCCTACACCCATGGCACAGAAGCCCACATACATGGCGGCCAGCGCGGGCAGCGGCGGCAGGCCGGCACTCTGCGCCATCAGCTTCGGCTCCATAACGCTGCGCACCAGCCAGATCACCAGATACAGCGCCGTCAGGGCAATGCCCTTGGGAAAGTTGCCCTCCAGACAGCACAGCACCGCCCACGGCAGCAGCACCGTACCGGTGCCGAACACCGGCAGGGCGTCAATAAAGGCGATGACGGCGGAGAGCAGCAGGGCGTAGGGCTGGCGGATCAGCAGCAGCCCCAGCAGCAGCTGGCAGAAGGTAATGAGGATCAGCAGGCACTGGGCGCGGAGCCATTTGCCCATGGTGACCACCAGACTTTTTTTGATAGCAGCGGCAGTCTGACGCCGCTGAGGCGACAGTTGGCGGCGCAGGAAGGCCATGAGCTTAGGATAAGCGGCGGCGGTGAAAAACAGCGCCAGCGCCGTGGTGGCGCAGAACAGCATCACCTGCGGCAGAGCGGACACCAGACCGGTGGCCAGACGCAGCGCGGCGGGATACAGCTCCCCCAGCGCGTCGGAAAGCGTCTGCTCCAGGCGCTCCAGCGCCTGCGTGATCCACTGGCGCACCCCATCGGGGCAGCCGGCGCAGAAGCTGCGGAGCCGCTGGCCAATGCGGTCCGCCAGCGCGGGCAGCGCCGACAGCAGCTCCGGCAGGCGGTTGGCCAACTCCGTGACCTGCCGGATCAGCTGGCTCACCAGCACCACGCCCAGCGTCACCAGCAGCGCCAGAAGCGCCAGCGTCAGCACCGCCGCCAGAAAGCCACGTTTGAGCCGCAGCTTCCGCCGCCCCAGCGCGATGACCGGCTCCATCAGCGCGGCAAAGCCCAGCGCCAGCAAAAAGGGCAGCAGCCACACAAGGGCATAGCGCACCAGCAGCCAGAGCGCCGCCAACACCACCGCCCAATAGGCCGCTTTGATGAGAAATGCTTTTTCCCGCTGCAAATGATCACCTGTCTCTCAACTTTTTCTTGTAAAACGGGGTGGGATGTGCTACCATGGAAGTACAGATGTATACCCGCTGGGGTAACGCTATGGGAGGAGCAAGCTATGGAGAAGAAAAAATACTTTATCGTATCCGCAGACGCGCTGCCCGAGGTATTTGTGAAGGTGGCCGAAGCCAAGCGTCTGCTGCAGGTAGGCGAAGCCGCCACGGTGGGACAGGCCGCCGCCATGGTAGGCATCAGCCGCAGCGCCTTTTATAAGTACAAGGACGCGGTGCAGCCCTTCCAGAACATGAAGGCGGGGCATATCATCACGCTGTACGCCCTGCTGCGGGACAACCCCGGCGTGCTGTCCAACTATCTGACGATTTTCGCCACCTCCGGCGCCAATATCCTGACCATCAACCAGACCATTCCCACCAACGGCTGCGCCGGCGTCACCGTCAGTGCCGAGACCAGCGACATGACCGAGACCATGGATGAGATGATCTCCCATCTGGCCGCCGCCGAGGGCGTGCTGCGGTTTGAGATCATGGCGGGCTGAGAAACCTGCCTATACTATAGACAAAAACGGCAAAAAATATGAGCGTCCCGCCTGATTTCAGGCAGGGCGCTCTGTTTGTATCGGGGAAACAGGACGAAAACTCTTTCGTCAGCCGTTGAGGATCCGCATGAATTCCTCGCCGGTGATGGTCTCCTTTTCGTGGAGGTATTTTGCCAGCTCGTCCAGCTTGGCACGGTCGTTTTGCAGGATGGACACGGCCTTTTGATGCGCCTTGTCCACCAGCTCCACCACCAGCTGATCGATCCTGGTCTGGGTCTCGGGGGAACAGGCAAGGGAGGCATCGCCGCCCAGATACTGATTGGTCACGGTCTCCAGCGCCACCATGCCGAACTGGTCGCTCATACCATAGCGGGTCAGCATGGCGCGGGCCAGCTTGGTGGCCTGCTCTATATCGTTGGAGGCGCCGGTGGTGATGGAGTGGAAGACCACCTCCTCGGCGGCGCGGCCGCCGGTAAGGGTGGCGATCTTGTTCTCGATCTCCTCCTTGTTCATCAGGTAGTGGTTGCCCTCCTCCACCTGCATGGTATAGCCCAGCGCGCCGGAGGTACGGGGGATAATGGTGATCTTCTGGACAGGCGCGGAGTTGGTCTGCCGCGCCGCCACCAGCGCGTGACCGATCTCGTGATAGGAGACGATCCACTTCTCCTTGTCGGTGAGGATGGCATTTTTCTTCTGATACCCGGCGATGACGGTCTCGATGCTCTCCTCCAGATCCGACTGGGTCACCAGTGAACGGCCGCCGCGGACAGCACGAAGGGCAGCCTCGTTGACCATATTGGCCAGCTCCGCGCCGGAGGCGCCGGAGGCCATACGGGCGATGACGCTGAGATCCACATCCTCGGCCAGCTTGATCTTATCGGCGTGTACCCGCAGAATGGCCTCGCGCCCCTTCAGATCGGGCAGCTCCACGGGAACGCGGCGGTCAAAGCGGCCGGGGCGGGTCAGGGCGGGATCCAGCGATTCCGGACGGTTGGTGGCCGCCAGAATGATGACGCCGGAGTTATCCTCGAAGCCGTCCATCTCCGTCAGCAGCTGATTAAGGGTCTGCTCCCGCTCATCGTTGCCGCCGTACTGTCCGCCGCCGCTGCGCTTCTGGCCGATGGCATCGATCTCGTCGATAAAGACGATGCAGGGTGCCTTTTCCTTGGCCTGACTGAACAGATCGCGCACCTTGCTGGCACCCATGCCCACAAACATCTCCACAAACTCAGAGCCGGACATGGAGAAGAAGGGAACGTTGGACTCACCGGCTACGGCCTTGGCCAGCATGGTCTTGCCGGTACCCGGAGGGCCTACCAGCAGCACGCCCTTGGGCATGTGGGCGCCGATGGCCTGATATTTTGTGGGATCGTGGAGGTAGTTGACGATCTCCTGCAGGTTTTCCTTGGCCTCGTCCTCACCGGCCACATTGGAAAACCGGATGCCCTGCGTGGACTGGACGTAGACCTTGGCATTGGACTTGCCCATGCCGAACATCAGGGAGTCTCCCCCGCCGCCCATTTTCTTCATGAGGCTGCGGGAGATCAGTTGACCGATGGCAATGAAGATCACCAGCGGCAGCACCCAGCCTAAGATGCTGACCAGCAGCGAGGTCTGCTGGATCTCCTCTCCGGTGGTGGAAATGCCCGCGTCCAGCAGGCGCTGCACCAGACCGTCGTCCGGCACCATGGCGGTTTTGTAAACGGTTTTGCCATCTGCAGAGGTGAACAGCAGGCGGTTGTCCTGCTGCTGGATCTCCACCTGTCCGATCTGCTTTTGCTCCGTCATGGATACAAAGGTGTTATAGTCCACCTCCTTGATCTGGTGTTCGGCCAGCCACGGCATCGCCAGCAGGTTGAACAGGCACAGCACCAGCAGCGCCACGCCGTAGTAAAACAGCAGGGGCTTTTTGGGGGTTTTGACCTCTTTCATGAAGTTTTCTCCTTTCCATTGTTTCTTATTTTGGAGGAATTATAAACGCATCGGCGGGAGTTGTCAATCGGTATGCGGGTAAACTTTTTGTGAAATGTGACGCAGGATTTGCAAAATGGAGACAGGTTTGCTATACTGCGGGTAACAGACTTTTCCGGAGGAGTGCATATGGACGTTTCCGCGATTTTGAACACATCCCTCGGCGACTTTACCGTGGGGCATATTCTGTCGGCTATTTTGACGCTGCTGGTATGTCTGGTGGTGGTGCGGCTGGTGATGAAGCTGGTGGAACGGCTGGCAGGACGGGCGCAGTGGATCAACGAGCGGCTGCGGAAGATCATCCTGACCTCCGCCAAGGTGGTGCTGTACGCGCTGACGGGCATCATCACCGCCGGGGCGCTGGGCATCAACACCGCGTCGCTGACGGCCATCATGTCGGTGCTGACGCTGGGCATTACGCTGGCGGCGGAGGATATTCTGGGCAACGTGGCCGGCGGGCTGGTGATTTTGTCCTCCCATCCCTTCGCCATCGGCGATGTCATTGAGGTGGACGGCACGGAGGGTACCGTGCGGGAGATCACGCTGAATCACACGAAAATCGAGACCTATGACGGGCAGATCATCATGCAGCCCAACAAGGCGCTGGCCTCGGCCAAGGTCATCAATCACTCGGCACTGGGGCGGCGGCGGATCGTCCACAACGTGACGGCATCCTATGACGCGCCCACGGAGACGGTGCGCACCGCCTGTCTGGAGGCGGTGGCCGCAGTGGACGGAGTACTGGCGGAACCGGCGCCGGAGGCGCGGCTGGTGAACTACGGGAACAGTGCCATCGAATACTCTGTCCGCTGTTGGGCGGCCACGGAGGACTACTGGCGGGTATACTTCGCGGTAAACGAAAACCTGCGCTCTGCTTTCGCCAGGCACGGGGTGGAGATGACCTACGACCATCTGAACGTGCATATGATCGAGAAATAAGAATCCCCCGGCTTCGCCGGGGGATTCTTATTGTCTTCTTATTGTCTTTTTATGCTGCCCGCAGGACGTGCTTGCGGTAGGCGGCGCGGAAATAGAAGTATTCCGCGGTACCGGTAATGGCCCAGGAGAAGATATACAGCAGATACAGAGAGGGAATGGTCTTGAAATAGGCAAAGATGGTATAGACCCAGATGACACGGAACACGCAGGAACCCAGAATAACGATGACCGTGGGGATCACGGTGCGGCCGATGCTGCGGGAGGCGGCGATGCTGGCGTCCATCCACGGCGCCACCACAAAGGAAAAGCCCATGATCCGCAGGCGCTGCATACCGGCGTCGATGACCTCCGGCTCGTTGGCGAACAGAGAGAGGAACTCCCGGCCGAACAGCAGCAGCGCGCCGCCTGCCACGGCGCCGACAGCAGCTGCATAGAGCATACTGATGCGGAAGCTCTTCAGGATCCGGTCGTTCTGACCGGCGCCCCAGTTGCGGCTGCCGAAGGTGGCACAGGCGGTATAGAAGGCGGCCATCATATTAAAAATCAGGGTGTCCGCGTTGGCGGCGGCGGAGTTGCCGGAGACCATCACCGCGTCAAAGGAATTGACGCCCACCTGAACGAACAGGTTGGCAATGGCGAAGATGGCGTTTTGCAGTCCGGAGGGAACGCCGATGGCCAGCACGCGGCGTCCCGCCTGCGGGTGAAAGCGCAGCTTGCGCCAGCTGAGACGGCATTCATCCTGACGCCGCAGCAGGTGCAGCACGATCAGCAGCGCCGAGAGACACTGGGCAATGACGCTGGCCAGCGCCACGCCGTCCGCCGCCATGCGGCAGCGAATGACAAAAAACAGGTTCAGCGCCACGTTCAGCACACCTGCGGCGGACAGGTAGATCAGGGGGCGCTTGGTATCTCCGGTGGCGCTGAGGACGCCGTTGCCGAAGTTATACAGCGCCATGGCGGGCATTCCGAAGGCATATATTTTCAAGTAAAGTGTGGCGCCGTCGATCAGCTCCGGCTTGGTGTTCAGCAGCGTCAGCATGGGACGCGCCAGCAGGTTGCAGATCAGCAGCATGACCACACCGGCGGCGGCACAGATGAGAAATGAGGTATGGACGGTTCTTTCCACCTGCTGCCCGTCCCGCATGCCAAGGCCGCGCGCCACCGCCACATTGACGCCGCTGCCAATGCCGATCAGTAATCCGGTAAACAGGGAAACCAGCAGCGTGGTAGAGCCCACCGCGCCCAGCGCCCGATAATCGGCAAACTTACCGGCAATGGCTACGTCACTGAGGTTAAAAAGCACCTCCAGCACCTGCGTCAGCATCAGGGGCAGACTGAACAGCAGAATGTTCTTCCACAGGGAGCCTGTGGTCATTTCAATGGTATGCCTTTCACGAGCCATGGCGGCGCCTCCTATCCGTTAAAATTCCGTATGCGATTGCACAGTATAACACGGCATTTTGGGGAAAACAACAGCATTTCCCGCCAGATTTTCCTGCAGGGAAATGGGCGGCGGTTGTGCAATATGCCCCTTCCCCTGCCCTTTTCCGGCGTTGGCGGGAAAAATCGCATATTTTGTGAACGATCTTCGGATGTTTTGTGAACATTAGCACTCACCTATTGACAGTGCTAAAATTCGCGCTATAATGAAAGCGATCTTTGAGAGAGGGGTTCGGAAGGACACCGCGGAGATCAAAAAATCAATTTCTTCTGTCATGGTAACAGAGTTTCACCGGCGGTGCGCCGCCGGGAAAATGAATGGAGGTTATGACTTATGTTGCCGAGCATTTTTGGTGAAAATCTGTTTGATGATTTCTTTTCTGATCCCTTTGGCATGATGGTTCCGCAGGGTCGGGATGTGCTGTACGGCAAGCGTGCCAAGAACCTGATGAAGACCGACGTTCGGGAGACGGAGGATTCCTATGAGCTGGACATCGATCTGCCGGGCTTTCAGAAGGACGAGGTCAGCATTGAGCTGAAAAACGGCTGCCTGACCATTCAGGCCGCCAAGGGTCTGGACAAGAGCGAGAGCGACAAGAAGGGCAAGTACATCCGTCAGGAGCGCTATGCAGGCGCGTGCAGCCGCAGCTTCTATGTGGGCGAGGATGTGGAGTCCGACCAGATCAGCGCCAAGTTTGACAGCGGTATTTTGCAGATCAGCATTCCCAAGGCTGCCAAGAAGCTGCCGAAGAATTCTTCCATCTCTATTGACTAAGGTCGTAGCGTTATAAAAAATCACTCCCCGGTGGGGGAGTGATTTTTTATACGGAGAAAAGCCTGCGGCTTTCCCCCGTATAAAAAGCATATTGGATTCGAGGCGGGCGCAGCCCCCTCGAGCTCCCCCACCGGGAACGCTTCTCTCTGCGTCAAAGGGAAATCGCTGCCAAGTTGAAAAAATCACTCCCCGGTGGGGGAGTGATTTTTTATGAGAAAGAATTATTCCGCAACTACAGTGTACCAAGTGTCAGTGCCGTGAGACTCGGAAACAACCTTGTAGCCGTCCGCAACAAAGTTAGTTCCTGCACCCTCAGCAGTATTGTTTGAGGGGTCAAAGTTTACAAACGTGCCGCCCTTAACAATAATCTTGGCGGTGCCGTTCTTGTAGGCAGAGTCAATGCAGTTCAGCAGGAAGTTGTAGCCGTAAGGCTCGTCGAAAGCTTCGACAGCAAAATGACCTCCGGTGATGGTGAGGGTACCCTTTTGAACCTGTACCGCAGTACCGCCGCCGTAATAGCTGCCGCCTGTGATGGTCAGATTTGCACCTTTACGCACATTGAGTGCATATCCGCCGTTCCTACCGGTATTAATTCCGCCATTTTCGCCTGCATTGATGGTGGTATCAGCATCGACAATCAGCGCGCAGAAGTTGGTATTATTGTTACCCATATCATCGGGAGAGATAATCTTAGCATCCAAATTCAGTGTAGTGGGTTGGCTGATAGTAATGCGGTCTGCTGCATTGTCGCCGATATTATCGGTTTTGATATCCTTATTGACAGAAACAATACCGCCAGTGGTCAAAGCCTCTTTCATCTCTGCAGCAGAAGCAACAGGATAACCTGCATTCTCATCGTATTTGTTGCCGAAGCTGTCGTTCTCAACAGTGTCCTGCGTGGCGTAAACAGTGATGGTGATGCCGTCCAGCGTCAGATCCTGGTAGTCGTTGCCGGCAGTGGTCTGCATTACGCCCTTGATGTAATACACATCACTCTTTGCGCCCTTAGTCAGATTACCGACGAAGTTCTCGATTGCGACCGCTTCTGCGTTTTCGTCAGTGCTTGTTACAACATAGAAGTCGATAACATCCAACAGGCTCTTGCCGTCCTTGGCAATAGTAGATCCCTCCACCTTGCCGTTGGTGATGCTGTCCTTGTTGATCTCAGCCTTCCATTTCAGCGCCAGATTGCCCTTGTTGGCAATTCGGAAGCCCTCGGTCAGATAGCGGCAGCCCGGCTCCCAGAGAAGCGCTTCACCTTCCGCACCGGTGGCATTTTTGAAGTTCAGTTTCTCAACATGGTTCTCATCGTTCGCACCGATAATGTCCACGTCCAGATTACCGGAGACGATCTTGTTGACGCCGGTGGATGCGGTGTCGGTGAACCACGCGAAGGTGGAGCCGATCAGCATGACCAGACACAGGCAGATGGCCAGAATACTGGTCAGCAATGCGCGTTTGGTAGCTTTTTTGGTTGACATATGTATATGTCCTCCCCGTTTTAAAATTTACCGGTAGAAACACGCTCCCCCGCCGGTATCACGCAGGGAACGCCGCGTATATCAGCCCGCCTCCCGGTCTGATGGGACAGGCAGGGAAAGCGACTACCCTGCCTGCCCGTTATGGGGAGGTCAGACACACAAAGGCCGCAAGCGGCCATTATGCCGGAAACAACAGGAAACGCTCTGCGCTTTTGTTGTGAAAGAAAAGCGCAGAAAAAGCCTATAGGCTTTCCTGTATAGACAAGCTTATTTTATCACTTTGTGCGGGAACTTCAAGTGGTTTTTCCCGTTTCACGCAAATTTTGTCAATAGCGACAAAATCCAAGCGGCTTTGTTGGGAGTATCGTGTAAAAACTGAAGTGCGGAGCGGTCGCCACTCACCCGGGCGCGCTTCTATTTTCCCTTGCATGGAACCGGATTTTCGCGTATAATGGACACAAATTGATCAGGAGGATGGCGATATGTACCAAAACGGGAAGATCTATCTGGGACTGGCGGGAGAACAGCGGGTGGAGCTGGCACTGAATATGTGCAACCGGCACGGGCTGATCGCAGGCGCCAGCGGCACCGGTAAAACCGTTACCATGAAGGTGATGGCGGAGGATTTCTCCGACGCGGGCGTGCCGGTATTTCTGTGCGATGTGAAGGGTGACGTGGCCGGTATCTGCGCGCCCGGCGTCAGCAGCGAGGGCATGGAGAAACGGATCGACAGGTTCGCCATCCGCGACTGCTTTGCCTATCGGGCGTTTCCCACGACCTTCTGGGACATCTATCAGGAGGGCGGGCATGCCGTGCGTGCCACGGTCAGCGACATGGGGCCGGAGCTTCTGAGCCGTATCCTGGGGCTGACACCGGCACAGGAGGGGATCCTGCACATTGTGTTCCGCATTGCCGACGATAAAGGCTTGCTGCTGATCGACCTGAAGGATCTGCGGGCGATGCTGAACTATGTCAGCGAGCATCGCAGCGAGTACATGATGACCTACGGCAACATCACGCCGCAGTCGGTGGCGGGCATCATCCGGGCGCTGCTGCCGCTGGAACAGCAGGGCGGCGAGCTGTTCTTCGGGGAACCGGCGCTGGACATCCACGACTGGATGCGCACCGATGAAAACGGACATGGCATGATCAACGTACTGGACTGCGTGAAGCTGGTACAGAACCCCACGCTGTATGCCAGCTTCCTGCTGTGGCTGCTGTCAGAGCTGTTTGAGAGCCTGCCGGAGGCGGGCGATCTTCAGAAGCCCAAGCTGGTGTTCTTCTTCGACGAGGCGCATATGCTGTTCCGCGACGCCCCCAGCGTGCTGGTGCAGAAGATCGAACAAACCGTGAAGCTGATCCGTTCCCGCGGGGTGGGCGTATTCTTTGTTACGCAAAGTCCCAGTGACATTCCCAACGCCGTACTGGCACAGCTGTCCAACCGGGTACAGCACGCGCTGCGTGCCTATACGCCCGCCGAGCTGAAGGCGGTACGGGCGGCGGCACAGGCCTTCCGCGCCAATCCGGAGTTTCAGGCGGAGGACGCCATCATGGAAATGGGCGTGGGCGAAGCACTGACCTCGTTCCTGGATGAGACGGGCGTACCGGCTATGGTGCAGCGGACGAAGATCATCTGTCCCCAGAGCCTGATGGCCGCGCCGGAGCCTATGGCGCGAGCCAAGGTGCTGATGCGGGACGGCATGGAGAAGTATGACGACGCGGTGGACAACGTATCGGCCTACGAGGTCTTGACCGGAGAAGCTGAGGAAGCCGAGGCCGCCAAGCAGGCGGAAGCCGACCGCAAGGCACAGGAAAAGGCCGAGGCCGCCGCGGAAAAGCAGCGGCTGAAGGAGGAAGAGGCCGACAGGAAACGGCAGCAAAAGCTGGAGGATGAGGCGCGCAGACGGCAGCAGAAGCTGGAGGACGAAGAACGCCGCCGCCAGCAGCGGCTGGAGGATGCGGAGCTTCGCAAGGCGGAACGTAAGCAGGAAAAGCTGGAGGCAGAGGCCAAACGTAAGGCGGAGCGCCGTCAGGCAAAGATCGAGTCGCAGCTGATCTCCGCCGGTGGGCAGATCCTGAAGCGGGGGTTACTGGGTGTGCTGAAGAAGCGCTGAGCTGCAGCGGGGGCGGCCTATAGCCGCCCCCGCTCATTTTTTGCTTGCATTTGACAGGGAAGTTTGGTAAGATTGGGTGGTGTTCAGCGAAGAAGTCCTGCGGAGCACCTTGCGAAATTTTATATCCGGGTATAGCGAAGCTGGTATCGCGTCTGGTTTGGGAGTGCCGTGGCGGTATCCGGGACAGGACAAGGTGAAACGCCGCAAAGCCTTACAACGCCTGCGTTCGCGGAGTTTTCCTCGATTGCCGAAAGCGGCACAAAAGCGGCTTTGACCACATAAATGACCACAGACAGAAAAATCTTTGATTTTCCCTCTCGCCGTGATATAATGGCAGAAATTGAATATCCGGGTGTAGCGAAGTTGGTATCGCGCTTGATTTGGGTTCAAGAGACCGGGCGTTCGAGTCGCCCCACTCGGACCAAAACCCCTCTGAAATCGTGGATTTCAGAGGGATTTTTCTTATTCTTTGATTACTGCGGCGCAGAATTTGAGCCGCCTTACGCTTTCAATTTATACAGACGATTGCCTTGGCCTGCCTCCACAACGACAATGCCCTCATCGGCAAGCTGCTGCAAGAGGGATTCCATGCGGCTCAAGGTGATGCCCAGTGCCTTGGAGAGCGCAAACAGATCGCTTACAGGGTGGTCTGTAAGATAGTCGATCAGCAGCTGGCGTTGGGATAACGCGCCCAGCGGGACTTGCTTTCCGTCTGTTGTGGCTTCTCCGCTGCCGCGGCTCGTAATATACAGTGTAAGCGAGACGCGGGCCGGAGAGCGACTCTCCGTGAAAACCGGCTCCAACCAACCTTCGGCTTTCCAGACACGATACAGATTGGGGATGCCGCCGCCAGTGTACTCACCCACATCGACGAGGTGAAACATCCGCGCCATCACGGCGTTCCGCGGGTCGGACACGCCGCCGTTTTTGGCGGTGTCGAGCGGAACGCGGAAGCTGCCGGGGTTAGAGAGCGTGATTTCCTGATGGCCCTTGCTGACAACGATGCCGCCGCAGCCATGATAATCCGCGTTGACAAGGCAGTTGGCCAACACTTCCCGCAGGGCTTGGCGTACGAGCGTGTCATCCACCCGACGGCCATTCTTCAGCTTGAACGGCGTTTTCATGTCCTGCTGCAATTTGTTATAGGCCCAGTAGTAGAATTCGTAGACATTACCACTCCAGGCGGTGTCTGTCCAGTGGCTCTCCGTATCGAGCTGCTCACGATAGGTCAGGGCGTAGTCAGGGTATGCGTGGAGGATATCTTGCCGGTTGCCGAACATCAGCAGTCCGGCAGAAGTCGGGTGCAGTGAACCTCCACTCTCGCCGACCGCTCCGATCTTTTGCAGAAATGCTTCGTCATCCAAGCGCTCCCACATATGTCCGGGACGGTACAGCTTCATCCTTTGCCGGAAGCTGCGTATGCTCTCGGAATTGAGTGCCTCAAGCCCCATTCCGCACAGCAGACGCATATCCTGCGACTGGATGGCCGCGTCACGCACCATGGTCTGATATTCCTCATATGTACAGTGGTAGTCGC
>CAKTKM010000033.1 GCA_934569425.1 uncultured Oscillospiraceae bacterium | reverse complement strand
CCGTGGTAGCGCAGGCCGCCGGCGTGGTTGGCGGAGGGGATGAAGCCGTTGCCCAGCGTATACATCTTGGCCATGGGGCAGATCATGCCGGTGTCGCAGAAGTCGTATTTGAACACGCCGCGGGTCAGGCTGGGGCAGGAGGCGGGTTCCACGGCGATGATGCGATAATTGGCCTCACCCCGCAGCATCTGACCCACAAAGGGAGAGATCAGGCCGCCCAGATTGGAGCCGCCGCCGGCGCAGCCGATGATGATGTCGGGCTTGATGCCGTACTTTTCCAGCGCCGTCTGCGTCTCAAGGCCGATGACGGACTGGTGCAGCAGCACCTGATTCAGCACGCTGCCCAGCACATAGCGGTAACCCTCGCGGGTGGTGGCGGCCTCCACTGCCTCGCTGATGGCGCAGCCCAGAGAGCCGGTGGTATCGGGGAACTCGGCAAGGATCTTGCGGCCTACCTCGGTGGTATTGGAGGGAGAGGGTGTAACATTGGCGCCGTAGGTCCGCATGACCTCGCGGCGGAAGGGCTTCTGCTCATAGGAGCACTTGACCATGTAAACGCGGCAGTCCAGTCCCAGATAGGCGCAGGCCATGCTGAGGGCGGTACCCCACTGACCGGCGCCGGTCTCGGTGGTGACACCCTTGAGCCCCTGCTGCTTGGCGTAATAGGCCTGCGCAATGGCGGAATTCAGCTTGTGGCTGCCGGAGGTGTTGTTGCCCTCGAACTTATAGTAGATCTTGGCGGGCGTCTGGAGCTTTTCCTCCAGGCAGTAGGCACGCACCAGCGGAGAGGGACGGTACATCTTATAGAAGTTGCGGATGTCCTCGGGGATCTCGAAATAGGCGGTGGTATCGTCCATTTCCTGCTTCACCAGTTCGGCACAGAATACGCCGCCCAGCTCTTCGGCGGTCATGGGCTTCAGGGTAGCGGGATTCAGCAGCGGAGCGGGCTTGTTGGCCATGTCCGCCCGGACATTGTACCAATATTTCGGCATCTCATCTTCGGTGAGGTAGATCTTGTAGGGAATGGCTCTGTCTTTCAGTTCTTTCATGGGGATTCTCCTTTACGATATGAATTGTATCTATTGGTGTGTCGGTTCTCTGTTTATGCGAAATAGTCGATCCGCATGGCGTGCTTGACCTTATCCAGCGTTTTGGCGGCCTCAGCCTGCGCGGCGAAGCTGCCCCGGCGAAGGATCTCCAGAACGGCGGCCGGATCCTTCTGCAGTTCCTGACGGCGGGTGCGGATGGGCTCCAGCGTCTCCTGCAGGACGTTATTGAGGAATTTCTTCACCTTCACATCCCCCAGGCCGCCCCGCTCATAGTGGGCTTTCAGCTCGTCCAGATCCGCGTAATCCGGCAGATAGCGGGCAAAGTGCTCCCCGGTGCAGAAGGCATCCAGATACAGGAACACGGGGTTATCTCTGGTATTGCCGGGATCGGAGACCTGCAGGTGGTTGGGGTCGGTATACATGCCCATAATCTTGGTGCGGATGGTGTCGGGATCATCGGACAGGTAAATGCAGTTGCCGAGGGATTTGCTCATCTTGGCCTTGCCGTCGGTTCCGGGCAGACGGAGACAGGCCTCGTTATCCGGCAGCAGCGCCGCGGGCTCTACCAGCGTTTCACCGTACAGCTCGTTGAAGCGGCGGACGATCTCCCGCGCCTGCTCCAGCATGGGGAGCTGATCCTCACCCACAGGGACGGTGTCGGCCATGAAGGCGGTGATGTCCGCCGTCTGGCTGACGGGATAGGTCAGGAATCCCATGGGGATGCTGTGGTGGAAGCCCCGCAGCTGGATCTCCGCCTTGACAGTGGGGTTCCGCTCCAGACGGGCCAGCGTCACCAGATTCATGTAGTAGAAGGTCAGCTCCGTCAGCTCACTGACGTGGGACTGCACCAGAATGGTGGACTTTTCCGGATTGATGCCGCAGGCGAGGTAATCCAGCGCCACCTCAAGGATGTTGTCCCGTACCTTCTGGGGATGGTCGAAGTTATCCGTCAGCGCCTGCGCGTCGGCGATCATGAAAAACAGCTTCTCAAACTTCCCGCTGTTCTGCAGCATAACACGGTTGCGGAGCGAACCGACGAAATGCCCCACATGGAGCCGCCCGGTGGGACGGTCGCCTGTCAGAATGATCTTGCCCATGATCGTTTCTCCTTTGTATGTAAAAACTTTTTGATAAAACAAAAAACCTGTCTCATGAACTCTCATGAGACAGGTTGTAAAAACAATTCCTGCGGTACCACTCACATTGACGCAACGCGTCCGCTCTGCACGCACCATCATGCGCTCCGCCGGGGTAACGGCCGCGGCTGCCGTCGGGTATTACTCGCCGTTTCCGACTTTCTTCCCGCCCTCGTAAGTCCATTCGCCGTACAGTCCGCTGCCCCGCTCCCACCAAATACGCGGCTCTCTGAAAGGTTCCTGTAGGGGTACTCCTCTTACTCGTTGGTTTGTTCTTTTGAGTATGGAGGTACTTTAGCACTTTCGGAGGAGGTTGTCAAGAGGGAATTTTTGATTTTTTGTCTGGCTTTTTTGCAGGACGGCACATCAAGATCTCCTGCGGAAAGAGGGCTTCCCGTTCACCGGCAGCCCTGATACCGGGGAGACTTTTACCGTTCCCTTACAGCGCCCGCAGGAACTCCGGCTTCAGTCCAACGCCGGTCAGTCCACGCTGCACCTGATCCAGCAGCGCCTGTCGGTCACGGTTCAGGGTACCCTTCAGGGTCAGGTAGTTGCTGGCGTGGTTCATGCGGAACACGCTGCCCTCGGAGTCGATATGCTGGAGAAACAGTTCCGTCTCCTTCAGCACCTCCACGGGGCTGAGAAGGGTGAAGCTGCCCTCCCGCACCCACTGCTCCAGCGGCGTACCGCGCTCCACCATCAGGGTCAGCAGGCCGACATACTCCGGCTGCATGGCGCTGAGCGCCTCCGCTGTGCCGACGGCGTGCTGGCGCCACAGCTCCACGCTGCCAAGGCCGGAGATGGCCGTGACAGACAGCGCCATGCCGCAGCGTCTCGCTTTCTGCCCCGCTGCCACGATGGCGGCGGCGCTGTGTCCCTTCCGCATCCGCTCCAGCACCGCGTCGCAGCCGGACTCCAGCCCCATATAGACCATTTGCAGACCCCGGGCGCGCAGCAGGCACAGTTCGTCCTCCGACTTCACCTGCAGACTGGCGGGCGAGGCATAGCAGGTAACGCGTTGGCACTCAGGAAACAGGCCGTAGATCAGCCCCAAGATCTGCACCAGATCGTCGGTTTTCCGCATGAGCGCATCGCCGTCGGCAAGAAAGACCCGCTCCACATGGCGATAAAGCCGTCGGGCGGTCTGGAAATCCTCGCGGATCTCCTCCATGGGGCGCATGGCAAAATGCTTGTCATCATACATGTCGCAGAAGGCGCAGGTGTTGTGACTGCAGCCGTAGGTTACCTGCACGATGAGGCTGTAGGCTTCGGACGGGGGACGGTAGACTTTTCCCTTGTAACGCATGGTCATCACTCCTTTTGGGTGTATTATGCCATAGTTCGCGGCGTTTGAAAAGCATATTCTTTCCGCGGAGTGCATAGGCTGGGGCATATCAACAAACGAGGTGGACATCGTATGGAGCATAATTTCAACCGCGTGCAGCTGTGCGGCACGGTGGACAGCGCGCCGGTGCTGAGCCACGTCAATCATGAGGTATCCTTCTACAAATTCACGCTGGCGGTGGAACGGCTCAGCGGACTTGCGGACAAGCTGACGGTGATTGCGCCGCAGCGGCTTCTGGCGGCGGCGGACATTCAGACGGGCGATACCGTCACGGTGCGGGGACAGCTGCGCTCCTTCAACAACAAGAGCGGACAGGGCAGCCGTCTGGTGATCTCCGTGTTCGCACATACGCTGGAAAAGGGCGGAGAGACGCCCTTCAACCTCATCCAGCTGTCAGGCGTGCTGTGCAAGCCGCCGGTGCTGCGGCGGACGCCGCTGGGACGGGAGATCAGCGACATCATTCTGGCAGTGAACCGGCGGTACGGCCGGGCGGACTATCTGCCCTGCATCGCGTGGGGAGCGGTGGCGCAGCAGGTGGCGTGCATGACCACCGGTGAGCGGCTGACCATCGAGGGACGGGTGCAGAGCCGTACATACGCCAAAACCGCGGGCGGCGTCACCACTGAGCGCACCGCCTACGAGGTTTCCATCATGCGCCCGGCGGAGATTGAGGAGTTTCTGTTTTGACTTGACGCTCTCCCCCGCCCCGCCGTATAATGGGGCAAACCGAAGGAGAGAGGGGCATGGGTATGGATAAGTGTGAAAGCTGCGCGTTCTACAACTACGATGAAGCCTATGACGATTTCATCTGCGAGATGGATCTGGACGAGGATGAGATGGTACGGTTTTTGAGCGGTCAAAGCGCCCAGTGTCCCTATTGGCGACCGGGAGACGAATATCTGACGGCCAGAAAACAGTAACATATACGCAGTATCACCGTCCGCGGTCTCCACATAGAATGGAACGCGGGCGGTGCGCTGTTTTTCCCGCGCCGCCCCGCAATCTGTTCTTTTCAGGAGGTTTGCCATGGCAACCATTACCAATCAGGCGGCGCTTTCCTATAACGGTATCACCACACTGTCCAACGTGGCGGTGGGTGAGCTGGTGGAGGTGCTGGCCGCCAGCAAAAACGCCGCGGGCGACACCTATACCGCCGGCGGGATGAAAACCTTCACCATCTCGCTGGTAAACTCCGGCGCCACGGCGCTGACGGGGCTGACCGTCACCGATACGCTGGGCAGCTATTCCTTCGGCAGCGGCACGCTGTATCCCATGACGTATGTGAACGGATCGCTGCTGTACTATGTCAACGGCGTATTGCAGGCCGCGCCCACCGTGACCGCCACCACGCCGCTGACTATGGCCGGTCTCACTATCCCGGCGGGCGGCAATGCCATGCTGGTATATTCCGCCAACGTGAATGAGTATGCGCCGCTGGGGGTAGAGGACAGCATCACCAATACCGCCACCGTTACCGGCGGCGGACTGGCCAATCCCGTTACCGCCACGGAGACCATCAACGCCTCTGTGGCGCCGCAGCTGGCCATCAGTAAAGGCATCTCTCCCACCACCATCGCGGAGAACGGCACCGTCACCTATACGCTGACGCTGCTGAACCGCGGCAGCGCGGCCGCCACCGCGGCCGACGATCTGGTGATCACCGACACCTTTGATCCGGTGCTCAAAAACGTGAGCGTCCGGTTCAACGGCACACTGTGGACGGCAGGGACCCAGTACACCTATAATGCCGCCACCGGCGTCTTTACCACCACGGCGGGCGCACTGACGGTGCCGGCCGCCACCTTTACGCAGGATCCCACCACCGGCGTATTCACCGTGGATCCCGGTACCGCACAGCTGACCATTACCGGAACGCTGTAAGGCGAAAGCAGAAAAAGAGACGGCTATGCCGTCTCTTTTTACGTCTCCGGCGGAACGTCATAGATCAACCGGATGATCTCTCCGCCCTGCTCCCGCAGCGGATAGGGCTCCGTGTCAAGATAGATGTCCTCGGCCATCTTCAGCGCGGAATCCAACCGGCGCACGCAAGGCCGCGCCAGCGGAATGGTCTGCAGCTCGTCCAGGACAGCGTCAACCGCGCCGCACAGCACGGCATACATTCTCTTGTAATCTGCCATTTCTCTCCCCTCTTTCGGCTATGTATAGCCCGATAGTAGCACACATAGCCTATATAAGCAAGTCTTTTCGGCTATTCTAAAGAAAAAAGCCGGAGGGGAACAGATGGATACGATTCAGGCGGTAAAAAACCGCGTCTTACAGCTATGTGGAGAGCGGGGCATCAGCATCAATAAGCTGGCCTCCATCAGCGCCCTGCCTCCTTCCAGCGTAAAAAACATTCTCTATGGCAAAAGCCGGAATCCCAAGCTGCTGACCATCAAGCTGCTGTGTGACGGACTGGGCATCACACTGGGCGAGTTCTTTTCCACCCCGGAGTTTGACGCGCTGGAGCAGGAGATACAGTGACAGAAAAGGAGACTCCCGCCCCTCTGGCGGGAGTCTCCTTTCACGCTTTCCATTTTTCCGCATCGGGATCAAAGGCGATGCGGTAGGCGGGGGCAGGCTTCTGTTTTTCCTCCGCCCTTTTCGCGGGCGGCTGCTTCTGCATGGCCGTACACATATTGACCAGCTCTTTCATGGCGGCGGCCAGCTCCTTGATCTCCTTGGCGGCGGCCTCATCGCCGGACAGCCGCTCCGCCAGCTCCGCGCAGGCGCGGCTCAGCTTCTCCGCCGCCTGCCGGATATGGGTCTCCCACGCTTTCGTTCTTGCCACAGGTCATTCCCTCCCCTCCTTTACCAGATACGGCGCGAACCAGCGTGCCGCGTAATCTGCCAGACAATCCGGGCAGATCGTCTGCGCGTTGATGTGATAGCAGCTCTCTCCGCGGTAGATCTCTCCGCCGCACTCCGCGCATTGGGCGCAGACGGGTTCATACGGCTCCATATCGTCACCTCCTCGACCATAACGCAAAAAGAAAGGACTGTTGCCCCGCAGGGGGCAACAGTCCTTTCTTTCGCCAAAACAGGTCACTTTTTTCCAAGCTGGTAGAAGGCCACGGCGCTGGCGGCGGCCACATTGAGGGAATCCACGCCATGCGCCATGGGAATGCGCACCGTATAGTCGCAGTGGGCAATGGTACCGGCGGCAAGGCCGTCTCCCTCGGTCCCCAGCACCACCGCCAGCTTCTCCTCCGACAGCAGGCGGGGATCGTCGATGGCCAGAGAATCCTCCCGCAGTGCCATGGCGGCCGTCCGGAAGCCCAGCCGCCGCAGCAGCGCCATGCCGCCCTCCGGCCACGGCGCCTCCTCGGGGAAGTACGTCCACGGGATCTGGAACACCGTTCCCATGCTGACCCGGACGGCGCGGCGGTACAGCGGATCGCTGCCCTGCGTGCTCAGCAGCACGGCATCCATATTCAGCGCCGCGGCGCTGCGGAAGATGGCGCCGATATTGGTAGGGTTCATGACATTTTCCAGCACGGCCACGCGGCGGGCATGGGCGCAGACCTGCTCCACAGAGGGGAGCGGCGGACGGCGCATGGCGCACAGCATCCCGCGTGTCAGCTTAAAGCCCGTCAGCTGCTCCAGCACCGGCAGGGGCGCGGCGTAGACGGGAATACCGGCGGCACAGCGTGCCAGCAGCTCCGCCGCCTTGCCCTCCACATGCTTGCGCTCCATCAGGAAGGACACCGGCACGCAGCCCGCGTCCAGCGCCCGGCCGATCACCAGCGGGCTTTCCGCAATGAACAGGGCGTTGGCCGGGTCAGCGCGGCTGAGCAGCTGATTCTCCGTCAGGCGGGCGTAGACGTCCAGCTCCGGAGCGTTGAAATCCGTGATGTCGTGCAGGTTCATGGCGGGTACTTCCTCTCAGCGGTTTATTTCTCGTGAACGATCAGCTCCGTCACATCGGGGCGGGAGTAGTTGCCGCAGGGATCGAACTCCATGCGGGCGCGGGCGGCCTCATCGGGATCGATGTCGGCATAGATGATGGTCTCGCAGTCCCAGACCGGCTGGGTCACATAGTGGCCGTAGGGGTCGATGATGGCGCTGCCGCCATTGCAGGGCGCCTCGGGCAGGCGGGCGATCTCCCCGGCGGCGGGACCGTGATAGCCGGAGGGATACATGTCCCTGGTGAAATACTGGTTCACATGGAAGACAAAGCATTTGCCCTCGATGGCGATATGCTTGATGGTATCGTGCCACTCTGGGTTGTTGTTGGTGTTGGGACACAGATACAGGCTGACGCCCTTCTGATACAGCGCCACACGGGCAAGGGGCATATAGTTCTCCCAGCAGATCAGCGCGCCCATGGTACCCCACGGGGAGTCCACCGTGGGGAAATAGTCCCGGTCGGCGTCGCCCCAGACGATGCGCTCGGCGCCGGTGGGCTTCAGCTTGCGGTGGTTGCACAAAAGCGTGCCGTCCGGCCCGAAGATCATGTTGGCGCAGTAGAGCGTGCCGTTTTCCCGGCCGCGCTCGGTATAACCGATGGAGACATAGGCGCCAGCCTCCTTGGCAGCGGCGCCGATCCGGTCAGTGTCGGCGCTGGGACAGAGGACAGCGTTGTCGTAGTAGATCTTCCAGTCGTCCCGGCACTCCTCGGTACGGCTGCCCACCGTGAAGCCGTAGGTCAGGCCATAGGGATAGCAGGGGATCAGAGATTCCGGGAAGACGATCAATTCCGCGCCGTTTTCTCCGGCCTCACGGATCTGGGCGCACACCTTGTCAATGGTGGCATCCTTGTTGAACATGACGGGAGTGGCCTGTACCAGCGCCACACGCAGCTTCTTTCGCAGGTCTTTCATGGGAAATGTCCTCCTTGTCGATCGATGGTACCGCTATGGTACCAGAAACGGCGGAGTTTGTAAATTGGAAGTTTGGGATCCGGCGCGAAAACCCCGCTCCCTGACGGGAGCGGGGTCGAAAGGTTATTGCGTGACAGGGATGATCTGGTCGCCGAAGACGATGTGATCCACCTGTGTCACATCGATGGGCGCGTCAAAGCAGTGATCGATCATGGTATAATCCGGCCCCTGCACAGCAATGCCGTCGGCACCGATCTCCACGGCGCTGCCGTCCTTCATGACCAGCGCAAAGTTCTTCACACCGTAGCCAACGTTGGTGCCATCGGCGATGGTTTTATCATACGGATAGCTGTACTCGCCTACCACGGACAAGGGCGAAATCCGGAAGTATTCCAGTGTGAGGGGATAGCCCTGCTCCGACCATACGCTTTCGGTGGTTCGCCCGGACGCATCCACATAGACCGTGGGCGCCGCCTTGGCGCTCCGGCCGATCTCAAAGCTCCAGTCGCCCTCCAGCAGCACTTCATAGGGAAGATCCGTGTTCCACGGCTTCCACCAGAGGTTGTGGAAATTCAGCTGCTTGGGCTTGCCGTCCGTAAAGGACATGACGGTGAATCCGTCCCCCTCCGTCTCCTTGAGCTCGGCGATGTCTCTGGAGCTCAAACCTGACCCGGTAAGCTTTACAACGATCTCCACAATGTTATCACCGGGTGTTTCGTCGATCCAGTCAAAATAGCTGCTCGCCCCGGCAATATCGTATCCTTCGCAGGTGAGGTAATCCCTCCCATCTGCATAATTCCACGGCTGCATGTTGCCTTCGCCCTCCTGATAGGTGTAAAGCTCCGTTCCCTCCGGCGCTTCGATGCGCAGGCGAAGGTAATAATTATTCTCGTCGCAGACGGCCGCCAGCGGCGTGATGGTGGTACCGTTGCTGGTGACCGGCTGCAGCTCCGTGGTTCCCAGCTCCTCCATCACCTGCTTCTGCTCCGTCGTCAGCTCACCGAAATAGCCCTTGAAGCTGTCGGCCACGCCCAGCTTGGCTGCCACCACCGTGGCAGTACACAGCGCCGTCACAACGGCGGCGATCAGCAATCCTCTCGCAATACGGCGGGTCTTCTTCCCTGCGGGGCGTCCGCCCTGCTGCTCTTCGATCTTTTTCATCGTCAACTCCTCTATCCGGCGGAGGTCGGCGGTGCTGTCGGAGGACAGGAACAGGGTCTCGTCCCCCATATCGTCCATCAGGTCAAAGATGTTGTATTCCATGCCGTGCCTCCTTTCTCGTATTCCTCGTGTTCTTCCTGCTCTTCCCGCGTCAGGAAAGCGCGCAGCTTCGCCCGTCCCCGGTTCAGCTTGGTGCGGACGGTGTTCTCGTTCAGCTCCATGTCTGCGGCGATACGGGCGGTTTTCTGGTAGTAATAATAGAACCGCACAAACACCTCGCGATCCACCGGGCTGAGACTGAGGAGCGCCATGCGGACACAGGCCTGCAGCTCCCACCGCTCCAAGGCGGCCTCCGGGGCGCGGCCATCGGTGATGAGCGCCGTCTCCTCCAGCGGCAGGGTGTCCGGCGCACGGCGCAGGCGGCTGCGGGCCGTGTTGCGGGCCACCGCGCCCAGCCACGCCTTAGCGGCGCCGGGCATGATCTTTCCCGCATTGTTCCACAGCGCCAGAAATACGTCCGAGACTGCTTCCTCCACATCGGCGCGGGACATGCGCTGGCCAATGATGTTGTCAATAATGGTGCTGACATATCCGCCGTAACGGTGGATGAACCATGCCAGCGCGTCCTGCGCGCCCTGCTTCATCTGCCGCAGCGCCTGTTCCTCTGTCAAACCGCTCACTTCCTTCTGGGGTTTCGTTTCTTGACGACCGTCATCTATCATAACACGGTTTGGCGAAAAATGTTTCACATGGGAGGTAAAAATATCCGCCGGAGAGGAAAAATGAAAAAGCGCAGCGCCCCGTTCGGGACGCTGCGCGAAGTCCCCGCTCCCTGACGGGAGCGGGGACTGTCTTTCAAAACAGGTATTCCGCTTTGATGCTCTCTGCCGGAAGCAAAGCGTTTTTATCGTGCGTCAGGGCTCCTCGCCGGCTCCGGGATCGGGATTTCCGCCGCCGGGGACAGTCCACGCCACGCCGTCTACGGTGACGTTCCTTGCAGTGACGCTCAGCGTACCATTATAGGCAGTATCGCCGCCAGTGACAATCGTACCGGTACCAACCGCGTTATTGATCGCGACATTGTTCAGCGTCAGATTCAGCGTACCCTTTGTCTTGTATTTGATAGCAGCGCTATCGCTTGCAAGACTGCTGCTCATTTCATCAGTACAGCCGCACTTGGTAAAGGTGCAGTTTTCGATCACGTCTGTGCGCGTACCATTAAACTTGTGGCTGATCTTGATAGCAGTGGCACACTCAGAGAAGTCGGAATTCTTGACCGTCAGGCTGCCGTTTCCAGTAAAATAAAAGCCAAGATCCGCCTTTTCAACGGAGCAGTTATTTGCCGTCACATTAACTGTACCGCTACCCGCATTCCAGAGCATGAGCATTTCACCGTTAGTTTCAACAGGAGATTCACCAACATTGTGGCAGTTTTCAAAGATGATATTCTGCGTTACCCCATCATTAGGAGTATTGCCCCACACTTTAATGTTCTTCGCATCGTGAATCTCAATGGTAAAATTGGCGTTCTTGCTTTCGTTCGTTATATTGACCGCAATTTCGCCATATTCAAAGTTCGCACCGTTCGCGTAAATGGTAACACTCTTGGTAAGATCCGGCGTTCTGTTGCTCTGCGAAGACTTATTCATGTTTACAGTTGTATTCTCTTTGAGATAAACTGTTGTCGCACCAGCTTCAATTGCGTCCGTGACATCGGCAACATACTTTACCGCCCCATCGCTGTCAACATAGGCGGCAACCGCAGGAGCTGTTGCCGTTGCCCCAGTCCATGTAGTATAATCAACGCTTTCAGGGAAAGTCACTGCGGTCACACCGGCGGGATAGCTGGGATAGGCTGCGCTTTGATCGTATGTATTATCGAAGCTGTCATACTCATAGTCCCACTGGGTAGCCACAACACCGATGGCAATGCTGTCCAGCGTCTTGCCCTGATAGTCGTTTCCGGCAGACTCCTGCATATGACCCTGCAAATAGTAAACCGGGCTGTAGACGTTATCCGCTTTACCGGACAAGGTGCCTTCGAAGTTCTCAAGCGCAACAGGCGTGTATGTATCGCCGTCCTTGGTAACAATGGCAAAATCAATGACATTTTTCAGGTCAAAGGCGTCGTTCGTCCCCTTCACGCCTTTGTTGACATTGATCTTGAACTTCAGCGCCAGATTGCCATTGTTCTTGATCCGGAAGCCCTCCGTGAGGAAGGTCACGCCCGGCTCCCAGAGGGGGCTGCCTGCATCAACAGGAGTGAGTACCATTTCATGTTCTGTGTTCTTGACCATCTGTGTCCATTTCAGGGCATTGGTCAATTCAGTGTCGGTCTCGGCACCGACCAGCTGAATATCCAATTTGCCGGAGGTGATGGTGTTGACGCCTGTGCTGGCGGTGTCGGTGAACCACGCGAAGGTGGAGCCGATCAGCATCACCAGACACAGGCAGATGGCCAGCACACTGGTCAGCAGCGCCCGCTTGGTGGCTCTCTTGTTTGTCATGGGACTATGTCCTCCCCAGAAAAATAAATTTACCGGTGGGTCAAACATCCCCGCGCCGGTATCGCGCCGGGGACGCCGCGTATATTGCCTGACCGCCTGTCTGACAAGGCAGGCAGGGCTGTCAACCCGACCCTGCCTGCCCGTTATGGGGAGGCCAGACGCACAAAGACCGCA
>CAKTKM010000032.1 GCA_934569425.1 uncultured Oscillospiraceae bacterium | reverse complement strand
TTCTTCAAGACCGCTCCCGGCAGCATTCTGGAGCGCATGGAGCAGCAGGCCAACGAGATGAAGGAGCTGCGTCAGGCGCTGGAGAAGTTCAAGGCCGAGGCCTCTCTGGGCGAGGCACGTCAGGTGATGGCCTCCGCCAAGACCGTCGGCGGACTGCACATCATCACCGGCACCCGTCAGAACATGGATGCCAACGCCCTGCGGGCCATGGGCGATTTTATGCGGGATAAGGATCCCGCCGTGGTGGCGGTACTGGCCAGCATCAATGGCGAAAAGGTCAGCTTTCTGGCAGTCTGCGGCAAGGAAGCCGTGGCCAAGGGCATCAAGGCCGGCGATCTGGTGAAGTCCGTATCCGCCGTGTGCGGCGGCAAGGGCGGTGGCAAGCCCGACAGCGCCATGGGCGGCGGCACCGAGCTGCTGAAGGTGGACGATGCGCTGGCCACCGTGGACGACTTCGTGGCCGCCAAGCTGAACTGAAAAAAGCACCAGCCGGTTCGCCCCGCGGGGCGGATCGGCCGCGATACCCAAATCAGAAAGGAGACGAACCCATGAGAAACGATTGCCTGTTCTGCGCCATCATCGACGGCGAGATCCCCAGCAATAAGCTGTATGAGGACGAGCTGTGCTACGCCTTCTACGACATCGAGCCGCAGGCGCCCACGCATTTTCTGGTGGTTCCCAAGGCGCACATTTCCTGTGCCAACGACATTGACGCGAGCAACGCCGCCGTGGTGGCGCACTGCTTCACCGTCATCGCCAGGCTCTGCAAGCAGCTGGGTGCGGAGAGCTACCGCATTGTCAACAACTGCGGCGATCAGGCCGGCCAGACCGTCAAGCACCTGCACTTCCATGTGCTGTCCGGCCGCGACATGACGTGGCCCCCGGGCTAAAATATCCCGGCACAGGATCCTCCGGTTTTGCTGCCAAACGGCTTGCGGCACGCTGCGCGCCTTTGGCACTTGCCGGGTCAGGAAGTATTGTTTCGCCGCTTCCGAACGGCGAACGCTGCGGGACTTTTATACGCAAACCGCCGCGGGCTATGCCCGCGGCGGTTTGTTGTGTTTATTATGATCGGATGGTCTCACGGTGCAGCCATCTGTCCCGCCGGGGAGCGAACCATCTGGTGAGAAGCCCCAGCACCGTCCCCACCATAACGGCGGCGATGGCGGTACCCACACCCACGCTGCCGATACAAAGCAGGCAGGCCGCCAGTGATATGGCCACCAACGAGGAGTCAAACAGCACCTTCACCTTGGCAAAGGCCATGCCGCTGACGTCAGAGATGGCTTTGATGGTTCCCTCGCCTGCCAGCGCCATAATGTCCGGCGGCATATACAAAAAGATACCAAGGGCAATACATACCACGCTCAACAGCAGCAATATGACCCGAAGCACCATGCTGTCCGTGTCCGGCAGAAAGGACACGCACCAGTTGCAGAAGGTGGTGAAATACCCGAACACGATGCCCACTGCCACCTACAGCAGATTCACCGGCTTGAAGTTCCGCCGCAGCAAAATGATCTGCAGCAGCACCAGCGCACAGTGCAGAAGAATGGTAGCCCTGCCCATTTCGATGTCCCAGATACAGGTCATGGCATAGGGGATGGAGCTGATGGGCGACACGCCCAGACGCGACTTCACCGACAGCGCAATACCGGCCGTCATGACAAATAAACCGGCGGTATACATGGCAAGCCGCCGGAGCAGTTTTCGATTTATCCGATTTTCCGCTCCAATATCGCCCGGATCCGGTCAAGATCCTCCGCAAAAAAGATCCCCTGCTGCCGCTCTTCCGAGGACAGCCCCTTCTCGATCATGCGCCGCAGCAGCGCCTTCAGATCGTCATAGTAGCCGTTCAGATTATAGAGGATACAGGGCGCATCCAGATGCTTCAAAGACACCTTGGACATGATCTCCGCGATCTCCTCCAGCGTGCCGGTGCCGCCGGGAAGAGCGATGAAAGCGTCGCCCCGCCGGATCATCTCCTTTTTCCGCTCCGACATATCCGCGGTAACGATCAGCTCCGTCAGACCGTCAAATTCATAGCCCGCGTCGATGAAAAACTGCGGCTCCACGCCAATGGCCTGGCCGCCGGCGGCCAGAACGCTTCTGGCGATCTCACCCATCAGACCGTTTGCCGAGCCGCCGTAGACCAGCGTGTGACCCGCCTCGCCGATCCACCGTCCCAGCTCCCGCACAGCCTGCCCCAGCGCCGGATCGTTGCCCTCGTTGGCGCCGAGATAAACCGTAATATGCATATTTTCCTCCTTACACCGCGGCCTTGCCGCGCTTTTTCTCCTCATAAATGCTGTTGAGGGTATACAGGATCACGCCCGCCCAGATAAAGCAGAAGCTCACCAGCTTTTCTCTCGTCAGGCTCTCCCCCATGATCATGCCGCAGAAAATGGCGATGGTGGGGCTGAGATACTGGCAGATACCGGTGGTCATCAGCGGCAGGTTCCGCACGCCGATGGCATAGAACAGCATGGGCGCGGCGGTGACGATACCGGAGCCCATCAGCAGCAGCTGCCGCACCACCGTCAGCCCACCCATGCCGTTGTCTCCCATGCGGAAAAACAGCACAAACACTAGCGCCACCGGCACCATCATGATGATCTCCATGGTGGTGCTGACGATGGAATCAATGGTCAGGCTCTTTTTGATGGCGGCATAGACGGCAAACATCAGCGCCAGCGAGATGGTCACATAGGGTATGCCGCCGAAGCCGCTGGTACTCAGCACGATGCCCACCACCACGATGGCGATGATGACAAAGTGCCGCCACGAGATCTTCTCCTTGAACACCAGCGCGCCGAAGGCGAACACCACCAGCGGCTGAATGTAGTAGCCCAGTGAGCACTCCAGCACCCGTCCGTTCTGCACCGCCCACAGATACACGATCCAGTCACCGAACAGGAACAGCGCCGCAGGGATCTCCCGCTTCAGTACCTGCTTATCCCGGAACGCCGCCGTCAGCTGGGACAGCTTGCCCTGCACCTTCAGCAGCAGCACGCAGCTGACCGCCGCCCATACGATACGGCTGGCCATCAGGAAAAACGTATCCATGCCGCCGCACAGATACCAGTATAACGGCTGGAAGCCCCAGATCAGGAAACACCCCATCATGGCGGTCAGGCCTTTTTTGTAGTTGTAGACAGGCATCGCGGCAACACTTCCTTTTCCTTGTTATTTCCCGGGAAAGATGCTATAATAAAAAAACTGCGATTAGCATAACACCGAAGGACGAAAATGGCAAGAGCCTGTCGCATTATTTTGCCGGAATATCCTCCGGAACGCCACCAAAGGAGACTGTATTATGCTGATTTTTGACATGGACGGCACCCTGATCGATTCCAACGGCATCTGGCGGGACGTGGACACGGCGTTTCTGGCCAAGCGTGGGTTGCCCTACACCCACGAATATTACGAGGGCGTGGCCCACACCGTGTTCCCCAAGGCCGCCGTCTTCACCAAGGCGTACTGCCGCCTTTCCGAGTCCGTGGAGGAAATCATGGCCGAGTGGATGGAAATGGCCGGCGACCTCTATACCACCAGCGTTCCGGTAAAGCCCGGCGTTGTGGCATATCTGCAGAAATGCCGCGCCGCCGGAGAGCGGATGGCCGTTCTGACCTCCAGCGTCCCCGCCCACTGCCACGCGGCGCTGGAACATCTGGGCTTGAAGCCCTATTTCGAGCAGATCTATTTCGCGCAGGAGCTGGGCATGGACAAAAAGGATCCCGCCATTTACCGCAAAACGGCGGAGCTGCTGGGGGTCGATCCGGCGGCGTGTACCATCTTTGACGATTCCATCGCCGCCTGCCGCAGCGCCCGCGCCGCCGGTATGCAGGTGGTGGGCGTGTACGATGCATTCTTCCATGTGTCGTGGCAGGAAATGCAGGAGGTCTGCCACCGCTGCATCCGCAGCTTTGAGGAACTGCTGTAGCGCTCCGCGCAAAGCACAGGGAAAACACAGATCCGCAAGAGCGGCGTGAATTATCACGCCGCTCTTTTCAGTTATTTTTCAATCCTTCAAAGTGATAGCGGGGCTTTCCGACGCTTTTCTTTCCGTACTCGATCGCCTCCGTGGGGCAATAGCAGATGCAGGCCATGCAGTGCGTGCAGTGTCCGCCCCATACCGGTCTTCCGTCCTGGAGCGTAATGTTGTTCAGGGGACATCTCTCCGCACACTGGCCGCAGCCTACGCAGCCCTCGCCCGCCCGAAACGCGGCGTCTTTCACAAAAAAGCGGTAAAACGCCGGATTGACCGGGCCGCTCATGAGACGGTCATATAGATTATTCCGGGGCGCGGGAAAGGGCTGTCCCGCCTTGAGCCGCGCAATGGCGGCGGCAATGTCCGGCTCTGCCCTCTCCACGATCCTCTCAGCCTCCGCCGCCTGCGGTGCGTCAAACATGGCGATATAGTTCTCCGGCATGACGATCTGGGCGGTCCCCATATACCGCAGGTGCTTTTCCTCCGCAAGCCGCCGGTTGTACTTTGCCGCGTTGCCGATCTCGCCGCCGCAGTCCATCACGAACCAGATGCGCTCGGCGCCCATCAGCTCCGTCCGGGACAGCCAATCCGACACGATCCGTGGGATGCGCCACCCATAGGTGGGAACCACAACGATCACGTCGCGCTCTGTCCGCACCGGGGAATGATCGCCGGCCTTGATCCTTCCATTCAGATCTACCAGTTCCTCCCGCAAGGCCTCCGCCGCCCGCCGCGCGATATAGCGGCTGTTTCCCGTTCCAGAAAAGCAAAAAATCATAGGTTCCGCTCCCTTCGCAATACCTGATCTGTCCGTTTGCTTCCCCTGTATGATACCACACAAAGCGCCATATCGCAACGCCCCTCCGCCGCTTTTCACCGGCGTCCCGCTGGGTCGTTCCGGCTCCTGTACCTTCCGTCCGGAAAACGAGGCAGCGGGCATCCGGCTTTCCCGCCGGATGCCCGCTGTGTCGTTGCCGCCTGTGCCTGACAGGTACCCTTTTGTACCTTCCGCCTGAGGCCGTTCATCAGGCGCCGGCCGCTTTTTGATGGGAAGAGAGAAGAAAATGGAAATCGTCGTTTCTTTACGCCTTGTATTCGCCTGCCATGACGCCGCAGATCATGCTCAGATCCAGGAACATCAGGAAGCCCAGCAGCATACCCGTGACCTTTACCACAGGATTAAACCAGCCGCTCACGATGCACACGAAGGTACCCACTACCACCAATGTCAGGAGCAGCGTCAGCACCACAGCAGTCGTCTTATTCATGTTCTTCATAGCAAAAACTCCTTTCATCTTTCTGTATTTTTGTTTTGCTCTTTACAGGTATGATGATACTACAGTCTTTGCCATTTGTAAAATACGCGAAAACTAAGTTTGCTATAGATTGAAACTATGTCAAATGCAGTCGCTTATACTGCTCCGCATAGTCCTCCATGGCCTGAATATAGGCCTGCGCCATGGGACTGAGCAGCATGTGATTCCGGACGATATATCCCAGACTTACCCGCTTGCGTGGCTTCAGCAGCAGCATGGCAGAGGCATAGATGGTGCGGGACATCTCATCGTCCAGCCCGATGCCCGCCTGATAGGCATTGATCTCACGGGTCAGATCGTTGGCGGTGGCCCGGTCTCGCACCAGTATGTGCCGCGGCGTCACCGCCGGCATGGCAATGTCCTCCGAAAAAAACAGCGCATTATGCGTTCCCTGCTCAAAGGACACGCAGGGATAGGGCGCCAACTCCTCCTCTGTAACTTCTTCCTTTCCGGCCAGCGGATGATTCTTGTCCACATATACGGTGGCGTCCTTCTGCACCAGCTCCGTATAGGTCAGCTCGTGCTCCCGAAACAGCCGCCGCAGCACCTCGCCGTTCTGCTCCGTCATCAGCAGCACACCCACCTCGCTGCGCATGCGGCCCACGTCCTCGATGACTTCATAGGTGGTGGTCTCGCGGAAGGTCATGCTGTACTGATCGCCGCCCATATCCCGCACCACGCGGGCAAACACGCGGGCGGCAAAGTTGTAGTGCTGGGCGGACACGGCAAACTGCTGCCGGTGCTGGGACTGCACGCCGTAGCGCTGCTCCAGCAGCTCCGCCTGCATCAGCACCTGACGGGCATAGCCCAAAAACGCATCGCCCTCCCGGCTCAGCACCACGCCCCGGTTGGTGCGCAGGAAGATGGTGACGCCCATCTCCTTTTCCAGCTCCTGTATCGCCGTGGTCAGGCTGGGCTGGGAGATAAACAGCGCCTTGGCCGCGCCGCTGATGGTGCCGCTCTCCGCCACGGCGGTCACATACCGCAATTGCTGCAAGGTCATACCGTTCCTCCTCAAAAGCTGCCGATGGGGATAGAGCCGTCATCGCTGCCCTTGGTGACGGACAGGATCTGCAAATAGTAGCCCCGGCCGTTCTCCATCTCCACATAGACCCGCTCCCCCGCCTTATGTCCCATCACGGCGCGCCCCACGGGGGATTCCTTGCTGATCCAGCCCTTCAGGGCATCCTGCCGCAGAGTGGTCACCAACTGGATGGTGCGGCTGCGGCCGGTGTTCTCCATCAGAATCTCCACCGTGTCGTACAGCCCCGCCGTATCCGCCGTGGAGGTATCCCCGATGACCTTGGCGGTCTTGATCATCCGCTGCAAATAGCGGATGCGGCTGTCGTTGCGGTTTTTCTCCTGCTTGGCGCACTTATACTCAAAATTCTCGCTGAGATCGCCGAAGGCCCGCGCCGTCTGCACGTCCTCGATCAGCTTGGGACGCAGCTGCTGCACCCGGTAGTCGATCTCCTCCTGCATTTTCGCAATGTCCTGCTTCGTCAGTTCATCGTACATCTTCTTCACTCCTTGATGATCTCCGCCAGACGCCCCAGCGCCTGCGGCAGTTTTTCCAGTTCAATGCCGGAGTAGTTCACCACCAGCACATGATGGGGCGCCTCCTCGTTTTTCCGGTAGTAGTCCGACAGCAGCGCCAGCCGCAGCCCCTGTTCCGCTGCCCGCTGCCGCAGTACCCCGTCCGGAAGCGCCGTGTCCAGCCGCACCAGAAAGTGCAGTCCTGCGTCCTGCTCCATGATCTCCGCCATGTCCCCCAGCGGTCCCGTGCGGATGCAGTCGATCACCGCGTCCCGCTTCTGGTGGTAGCGCTTGCGCATCCGGTTCAGATGCTGCTCATAGTGACCCCGGGACAGGAACTCCGCCAGTGTGTATTGCTCAAAGCCCGACACCGTGCAGGCGTAGAACCCCAGCTTCTCCCGGTAGTCCTCCAGAAGCCGCGGCGGCAGCAGCATATAGCTGATCCGGATGGACGGCGCGATGGTCTTGGAAAAGGTGTTCAGATAGATCACATGCTGGTGCGCGTCGTCGGAGAACAGCGTGGGGATGGGACGCCCCACAAAGCGGAACTCGCTGTCATAATCGTCCTCCAGAATGTAGCGCCCCTCCGCCTCGTCCGCCCAGCGCAGCAGCTCCCGCCGCCGGGCGGCGGGCATGACGATACCGGTGGGGTAGTGGTGGTTGGGAGAGATATGCACCACGTCGGCGTCGGTGCGCCGCAGCGCCTCGCAGGACAGGCCGCTGCCGTCCAGCCCGATATGCCGCAGCTTCACCTGATGGCTGTCGTAGATCCGGCCGATCTTGCTGTACCCCGGATCCTCCACAGCGTAGCACTTCTCCCGCCCAAGCAGCTGGATCAGCAGGGTATACAGCGTCTCCGTCCCCGCCCCCACGATGATCTGCCGGGGCGACACGGTCATGCCCCGGAACTGGTGCAGATAATCGGCGATGGCCTTCCGCAGCTCCGGCGCACCGGTGGAGGGCGTAGGCCGCAGTAGCCGGGTATCCTGCTCGAGGATGGTCTGCCGCAGCAGCTTCGTCCATGTAGCGAAGGGAAAATACTCCGCGGCGGTGGAATTGGTAACGAAGTCCATGAACCACTGCTTTTCCGGCGGTTCCTCCGCCGCCTCCGCTGGGGCGGCCGGTGCGGCGGCCGGCGGCCGGTCGATGCCCATGACGTAGTACCCCCGCTTCTCCACGCCGCAGATGTACCCCTCGGCGATCAGCTGCTCATAGGCGTTCTTCACCGTGATCACGCTGACCTCCAGATGTCCCGCCAGCGCCCGTTTGCTGGGCAGCTTCTCCCCCGCCGCCAGCGCACCCGACAATATCTCCTCTTTGATATGGCGGTACAGCTGCTCATACAGGCTCACGCCGTTGCTCTTTTCAAGGGTATAGGTCAGCATAAGCTCCTCCATCTGGTATGCACATTCTGTCGCATTTTGGGTATTTTAATAATACCAATCCATACTATAATACACTCCAACAAGAATTGCAAGGAGTTGATCGGTATGAGCGACAAAAAAATCCGCCGTCTGGTCGTCAGCGCCCTGATGGCGGCGCTGGTGTGCGTGGCCACCATGGTGGTGCGCATCCCCACCCCTACCAACGGCTATGTGAATCTGGGTGACTGCTTCGTGCTGCTGTCCGGCTGGCTGCTGGGTCCCTGGTGGGGCGGCGCCGCGGCAGGCGTTGGCTCCATGCTGACGGATCTCTTCGCCGGTTATACCAGCTATGTCCCCGGCACCTTCCTCATCAAGGGGCTTGACGCGCTGGTGGCCGCCCTGATCTTCCGCGCCATGGGACGCACCACCGCCGCCGCCATTGTCAGTGGTCTGGTGGGCGAGATCATTATGGTCACGGGCTACTTCGTGTACGAGGCGTTGGCGCTGCAATACGGCATCGGCGCGGCGGCAGGCATCCCCGGCAATCTGGTGCAGGCCGCGGTGGGACTGGTCATTGGCTTCGTGCTGCTGAAGATCTTCCAGAAGGCGCGTATTGCAGAAAAATTCTGAACGTGGTATAATGCAGTAAAATTCATTTGGATCGAGGTGTCTTTTATGGCAGGAACCGTTCATGAAGTGGAAAATCAGAACCTGCTGGCGCAGGTCAAGGAGGAATCCGCCAACGCCGCCCGCCAACTGGCGGAGGCCGCCCGGCTCCACCGGGGACAGATCGTGGTGGTGGGCTGCTCCACCAGCGAGGTAGTGGGTCACAACGTAGGCAGCTGGTCCACTCCCGATGTGGCCAACGCCATCTTTGATGGGCTCAACAGTGTGTTTGCCCCCATGGGTGTCTATATCGCCGCCCAGTGCTGCGAGCATCTCAACCGCGCCCTCATCGTGGAGCACGAGGCCGTTCCCCATGGCGAGATCGTCAACGTGAAGCCCCAGCCCAAGGCCGGCAGCTCCTTTGCCACCGCCGCTTACCAGAGCTTCCGCCATCCCGTCGCGCTGGAGGAGATCCGGGCCGATGCCGGGCTGGACATCGGCGGCACGCTGATCGGTATGCATTTGAAGAAGGTGGCCGTCCCCGTCCGCTTGCAGCAGAACCACATCGGTCAGGCCATCCTGCTGGCTGCCCGCGTCCGCCCCAAGTTCATCGGCGGCGAACGAGCCATCTATGACGAGAGTTTGAAGGACGGCTATCCGGTGTTTGATTGACCTTGCTGTTTTATTGTAAAACCCGAGACTGCAAGCGCAGTCTCGGGTTTTCTTTGCTTTTCACAAGGACGATGCCCACATCGTTTCGCCGTAATTCTATCGCATTCCTTTTGTTTTCACAGGACAATGTGACCTTACAATACCGCCGTCTGCGTTTCTTCAACAGCTTCATTACTCTGAGCGAATCCCTGTAAAAAACCATTCGCCCGCCTGATTCTGGGCAAAATTATCCAAAAAAACGTCAGCCAATGGATAACCAAGTTTTTTCAAGTTGCAGTAGCAGATTCTTGCCACATTGTCATTTTGTGCAATACCTTCTGTCCCGTTCAGCAGTATCCGGGCAAGCTTGTTCAGGACAGACCAGAGATATGGCAACATATTTTCCGCAAATGAAGACGTTGTGTTGCACCATTTCAGCGTATTGAGATAAATCATGATTTTTTCCGTTTGGCATTCATCTGTCAACTCTATTATTCCGGTATCTTGAATATCTTGAATGACATTTGCAAAGATGACCCTGTAAAAAACATCGTCCACCTCATTCACATATTCTCCCAGCGTTTCAAGCGCTTCGGTTAGACAATTCAGACGCGCATCACAATTTGGATTTTCCCATTCACCGCAAGCGCTCCTGTAAAGAGCCACCCCTTTTTGAAAGGCCTTTTCTTGTTCAGTATTCAACATAATATGAAACTCCTCCCTTTTTCAATTGTTTTCTGTGTCTTTTGAGCAAGCTGCCCTTATTCCGGACTTACAGACATACCCTGAGCCCCAATGCTCACCACCGCGTTTGGCCATTTCTTTTTCAGCTCCTGCTGGATGTACCGAAGCGTTATATCCCACTTCGCGCCAAAGGTCGTAAAGAATACGGTCTCAAATGCCATCATTGCCTGTATTCCCTCAAACTGGTATTCATCCACCTCCAGAAATACAGAATGAAGATTTTTGCACCCGAAATAATCTCTGACATAATTGTCCCCTGCGTGAATTCCGGCAAGCGGATCTCCTGCAATGGCCTTTTCCCGCTGCTTTGCAAGCATCCACCGATCTTCCAGCCCGCGAAAAGCCTCATTCCCGTGCTCGCCATCAATCGCCACAATGATACACTCCGCCTTTACGCGAATTCCCATATCGTCCTTGCCGAGGGAATGAAAACCACAGACCGCGCCGACCGAATGCACTTTGCACAAGCATAAATAGCTGTCAAAAAAGTTGATCATCGAACTTGCAAAATTTCCACTGACCTCTGCCATATTGATCGCCAAAAACTTTTGCGATACACTTGTGCTTTGCGCTGTAATTTGACTTACCCCTTTCTGCGAATTATTTGCAACCATTATGATGATAAACACCACAACTGCAATCAGAAACAGCAGAAATAGCAACATCTTTTATTCCTCCTCACCGGTCGTACTTTTCAATCAGTTCGTTGGTGCGGTTCTTAGCCGGTTCAAATTTGTCACAAGCCGGCTCGTCTGCTTTTACACTATAGCCGTTTCTGCTGCATTGGAAAGTGGTCGAATACCAACTTGTATTTGCGGTTCCCAACTCACAATACCGACAAGTACCGCACTTTCCGTAATAATCTTTTACTGCCATACCCTCATCTCCTCCCGCTTTTTGTATTGTATACAATTTAAAATTCAGATTTTATACATCAAATCGTACATTTCATCCTTGAAAAAACGACAAATTTCTGTATACTTGTATTATGAAAGGTATGCCTTTGCGATTTGCAAAAGTATACCTTTCCAAATTTTCTCCACTTTTTCTTATCCCCCCTTTTCAAACTTCACCGCTTTGCCGTAGAAGGTTCCAGCGGGCATGCCGCACTCCGCCGCCGCCTGCTTCAACGTCAGCGCTCCGTCCCGCCATGCCCGGTGGACTTCATAAAAATTCTCCGGCAGGGGCAGCGGTGGACGTCCGAATTTCACGCCCCGCGCCTTGGCCGCCGCGATGCCCTCCGCCTGCCGGCGGCGGATATTCTCCCGCTCCGACTGCGCCACAAAAGATAAAATCTGCAGCACCAAATCGGCGATAAACGTCCCCATCAGGTCTTTTCCCTGTCGGGTGTCCAGCAGCGGCATGTCCAGCACGCAGATGTCCACCCCCTTTTCCTTGGTCAGCACCCGCCACTGTTGCTGAACATCTGCATAGTTGCGTCCCAGCCGGTCGATACTGGCCACATACAGCAGGTCGCCCGGCTTCAGCTTTTTCACCAGCCGCTTGTACTGGGGGCGGTCAAAATCCTTTCCCGACTGCTTGTCCAGATAGATGCACCGATCCGCCACACCCTTGCCGTGCAGCGCCACCAGCTGCCGCTCCTCGTTCTGATCCACGCTGGACACGCGGATATAGCCATAGGTTCCCATAGGCTGTCCTCCTTCTGCCGCAGGAGAGACGCGCCGCCCCTCCGTGTGATTTGATTCTATACCTATGGCCGGCGGCAAAAAAATCGTTGCCCCCGCAGGAGCAACCCAAGCAGAAAAAAGCCGCCAAACGGCGGCTTTTTACCATATGAGGGGAAGTGCTGCCCTTCCTTCTTCTTACAGTGTCACCGGGAACAGCAGATGCAGCCCGCCGAACACCACCAGCGAAGCCACGGTGGCGATCAGAAAACCCCGGCAGATCTTGCGGCTTTTCTGCGCCAGCGCTTCATTTTCATGCTCATTTTTCCAGCGGACAAAAAACCATCCGGTACACAGCAGGCAAACCACCGGCACAAACAACAGGCCGATCATTGCGACATATTCCATAGAGTATCCTCCTTTTTTGTTGCTTTCCATTATACCGGAAATAAGGGAGAGCGTCAAGATAAAGCCCCAAGCAGGCGGTTTTATTGGTACATTAACTGCCGTTATGGGGACATAAAAGGCGGTTATGGGGGCATAAAAAAGGCTGTCCGGAAACCGGACAGCCTTTTTTGATGCTTGTTGAGCGAACCCTTACTTGGCAGCCTTGGCGGCCTTGATGGACTCGATCAGCTCGGGAACGACCTTGAACAGGTCGCCGGTGATGCCGTAATCGGC
>CAKTKM010000031.1 GCA_934569425.1 uncultured Oscillospiraceae bacterium | reverse complement strand
GCAGAAAGCAAGCGAGAATGCAAACCCCACGCCTGTTGGAGAGGGCAGTCCCCTTTGGGAGCCGGGCGCAAGATTCCTGACGCAGGGCTTCAAGATCAAGAATGCCGGCAATCTGGCGCTGAAGTGGAAGGCTGAGATCAACAAGGACAACATCGTTGACGGCAAGGCGGTTAATACAGCCAAGGACGGCAAGAGCCTGCTGGATGTCATTGACTTCTACATTATGAAAGGTACCGAACTGAAGGACGAGAATAAGGTCAAGATTGAAGATTTTGTCGGCAATTTGGAAGCAAATACGACCAGCCTTGACACCTACTACATCATGGGTACTATGCAGACCACCGCTGGCAACGACTACCAGAATCTGACGCTGGACGGCATCACCATCACCGTTTATGCCACGCAGATGGCCAGCGAGTTCGACAGCTTTAATAATCAGTACGACAAGGATGCTCAGTACCCCATTACCAGTTTTGCCGATTTGAAAGCATCTGCTGAATGGAACGGCAAGTACAATGTGACCGAAGATCTGGATCCCGACGCCTCTTTGATCATTAAAAACGCTGTCGTCACTCTGAATGCGACTGGCAAGACCATTGCAAACACCCAGAACATCTATAACGCAGAAACCTATGATTGGTCTATGATTTCTGTCCGCGGCTGGATGGGTAATTTGACCATCACCGGCGGCACCTTTGCTGCAAAAGAGAATGACTGCTTTGTTATAGATGTGCGGGATGGTGGCTATTTAACCATCGAAGACGGTAAATTTATCGGTAATGTAGATGCGGTCTATGTCGAAAAGGGTACTGCTATGATCGAGGGCGGGTTCTTTGATATTCACCAGAAGAGCGACGGCAGCACGCCTGAAGATCAGTATAAAACCTTGCTGAACTGTCAGGATGCCAACTACAACGCAGGCAGAGCCAAGATTATTGTTAAGGGCGGTACCTTCGTTAATTTCGATCCCTCTGCAAATCCTGAGGGCACAGGCACGTCCTATGTCGCGGACGGCTACAAGGTTGTTTCCGCAAGCCAAACCAATGGCGACGTGTGGTACACCGTAGTTGCGAAATAATCGATTTCTCCCACAAAAAACCCTCCCCATTCGGGGAGGGTTTTTCCTTTCCCGTTCTTGCATTTTCCCGCCGGATTCTATATAATATCCTCACTTTCTCACATTTTCCGCAGGAGGTGACGTCCTTGGAAAAGACCCAACATCCCGCCCTTGCCGCCGTCCGCGCCGCGTTTCCCAAAACCCTGCCGGTGCTGACCGGCTATCTGGTGTTGGGCATCGCCTATGGCGTGCTGATGCAGACCCGGGGCTATGGCGTGCCTTGGGTGCTGCTGATGTGCTGCGTGGCCTATTGCGGCAGCATGCAATTTGTGGCCATCACCCTGCTGACCACCGCCTTTGACCCCCTGCAGGCCTTTTTGATGAGCCTGATGGTCAACGCCCGCCACCTGTTTTACGGCGTGTCCATGCTGGGGCGCTACCGCGGCCTCGGCGCCGCCAAGGGTGTGCTGATCTATACCCTCAGTGACGAGACCTTCTCCATCGTCTCCTCGGTGGAGCCGCCGCCGGACGTTCCCCGCAGGGACTTTTATCTGGCGGTCTCCCTGCTGAACTACGGCTACTGGGCGATCGGCTCCGTGCTGGGCGCCGTGGCGGGACAGTTCATCACCTTCAACACCACCGGCCTTGATTTCGCCCTGACCGGATTGTTTGTGGTGCTGTTCCTGGAGCAGGTGACAAACCCGGAAAATCGCGCCAGCGGCATCATCGGCCTTGTCTGCACCGCCGCGGCGCTGGCGGTGTTCGGCGCGGACAATCTCGTCATTCCCGCTATGGTGCTGGTGCTGATCGTCTTACTGCTGGGGAGGAAAAAGCTATGACACTGACCACAACGCAAGCCCTGATCATCGTGCTGGCGGTGGCGCTGGGCGCCGCCATCACCCGTTTTCTGCCCTTCCTGCTGTTCCCGGACAGCAAGCCCATCCCCAAGGTGGTGGCCTATCTGGGACGCACGCTGCCCGCCGCCATGATGGGACTTCTGGTGGTGTACTGCCTGCGGAGCGTGGACGTGGCCGCCCCACCCCACGGTCTGCCGGAGCTGATCGCGCTGGCGGTGGTGGCGGCACTGCACCTGTGGCGGCGCAGCGTTCTGCTGTCCATCGGCGCAGGCACCGTTGTCTATATGCTGCTGGTGCAATTGGTCTTTGTTTGAAAAAAGTGGAAGTTTTTTCAAAAAACCTCTTGCCAAACCGGGAGAAGTGTGTTATACTGCCTACAGTTCCAATAGGGAATTGCTTAAAAAACTGCTTCGAGCAGCTTTTTTAGGCCACAATGGTTAGCGTACGCTAACTACTTGTATGACATAGTCGCCGCCGCCCGGCGCATTTTTTCAGACAAGCAGTTAGCAACAGCTAATCAGCGAATAAACCACCGACTCCGCGCCATACTGACAGCAGGAAGGAGGAGACGCGATGTCAGAAGAATTGTTGATCAAGCAGTGCGCCCCCACGCTGGCAGGCATCAAGACCGGCAGCCTGTTTCCCTGTCCCTGTCATGACCGGGCGGCGCTGCTGGCGGATATTCGCCGCCTGAACCGTATGCTGGGGCCGAAGGGACTGTGCCTGCTGCCCATCCGCTACAAGGACGCGCAGGTGCTACTGTACCTCTACCGTCCCGCCGGACTCCGCCGGGATCTGGAGAGCGGCCTTGCCCGCGACATTCTGCAGCAGGCAGGATATCCCCGCGAGAGCTGCCAGCGCTGCGTGGCCAGACTGATCCGCCGCTTCCGGGAGAGCGATTTCCCCCACGAGGTCGGGTTGTTTCTCAGCTATCCGCCGGAGGATGTGCAGGGCTTCATCCAGCATGGCTCCCGCGACTTCAAATGCGCCGGCCTGTGGAAGGTCTACGGCGATGAGGAGAAGGCCAGACAGCTCTTTGCCCGTTTTCGCCGCTGTACCGAGGACTACTGCGCCCGATGGCGCTCCGGCGCACCCCTGACCCAGCTGGCGGTAGCGTTCTGATAGGAAAAGTAAACAAATATTTTATAAAAGAAAGGAACCAAAACATGAAAAAAACTGCGGTCATTTACTGGAGCGGCACCGGCAATACCGAGGCCATGGCCAACGCCGTGGCGGAGGGGATGAAGGCGGCCGGAGCCGAGGTCACGCTCCTGACACCGGATCAGGTGGACGCGGCTGCCCTGAGCGGCTACTCCGCTGTTGCGCTGGGCTGTCCCGCCATGGGCAGCGAGGTGCTGGAGGAGATGGAATTCCAGCCCATGTTCGATAGCTGCAAATCCCGTCTCAGCGACAAGTCCGCCGCGTTGTTCGGCTCCTTCGGATGGGGCGACGGCGAGTGGATGCGCTCCTGGGAAAAGGACTGCGAAAACGCCGGCATCCATCTGGTATGCGAGAGCGTCACCTGCTGCGAGGCGCCGGACAGCGCCGCGCTGGACGCCTGCCGCGCGCTGGGCAAAGCCCTTGCGGAATGATGTTCCAACATTCCTAAACAATTATTTACCAATCTTTCTTCACCTATCTTTATCGCTATCTATCTCAATCTTTATCTATCTTTATCTACCATTGTCTTACTTATCCCTCTTTTCTCCCCCCTTTTGCGAAGAAGAGGCGGTCTGATCGGAAACAGACCGCCTCTTTTTCCATTATGCTTCTTCCCGCGTGGCCAGCAGTACCTTGGCAAAGCCATCAGCAAAGATACGGGCGCTGCACAGCGCCTCCTCCAGCGAGTTCCCCGCCGCGCCCACCTCCACCAGCATGGAGCCGAGGGACTTGTGCTGGTTATAATTGGAGTTGCGCAGCGTGATGGGTCGCATCACCGTGGGATAGTCCGCCTTGACCGCCTCCGCCACGGCGACCGCCAGCTTCAGATTTTCCTGCCAGCCCTCGTGGTTGCTGCCCATGATGAAGCTCAGCTGCGCGGCGTGGGGATCCTCCTGCGACACCAGCTTATACTGCCGGTGCTGGGCGTCCTCCACCGCGTCGCGGTGAATGTCCAGAATGAACACCAGCGAGGGATATTTCTCCAGATACCCCTCGATCCCCGTCACCGACCGGCCATAGGCGCCCTCATACAGGGGATCGTCATACAGTGTCCGGTCATGCAGCACGGAGATCCCGTACTCCGACAGCACCGACGCGATCTCGTCACCGATCCGCACCACGTTTTTTGTGGTGTCGGAGGTGCGGCAGGTGCCGGTGGCGGGGTATTCCTGTCCCTGCGGCATGGTATAGGCCTCGCTGCCGTGAGTGTGGACGATCAGCACCTGCGGCGCGTTGTTCGTCAGCTTCGCGGCAAAGCCCTCCGCCGCCAGCGCCGCCGCGTCCAGCGTCTTGTTGGAGGCGTTTTTGATGCACACCCCTCGCACTACCGTGTACCCTGCCGTGTTGGTGATCTTCACCGTCTGAGACGGCACCCCGTTGTCCGGAAACGTCAGCGCCGGACGCTCCGCCGCCAGTATGGCCGGAGCGGGGGAGGGAAGGGGGGACGCTGTCTCCGCGGACTCTTCCGGCTCCTCCCGCGGCTGCGCCGTGTCCTGCCGTGCCGCCACGCTCCACCGTGCCGCCATCAGCAGCGGCGACTGTCCCAGCACCAGCAGCGCCCCGCCGGACAGGTCGTCCGGCGGCATACGGCTCTCCAGTGTCTGCGCCAGCAGCCATTTCAGCACGCTGCCCTCCGGTGTTCCGCCCTGCTGCTCCGCCGCTGCCGCCGTCAGCACCGACAGCGCCGCCAAGATCCCCGCCAGTCCCCGCCGCAGCCACTCCTTCGCCATGCTCCATCACCTCGGACAAGTATATGCGGCCGCCAAAGCCGGTATGACAGAAATCCCCTCTTGTCAAACGGCGGCCGGTATGGTACAATACCTATATAATATGTTGACTCATATAGCCGTGCCGGAACGGGGCGCGGCGTCTCTACGGCGTCACCGCTGACGCCACTATGGGTGCTTTGCCGCGTGAGCGGCGGGGCGCCCCTTTATTTTGCCTGAAAAGAGGGATCGTTTCATGACGCAGGTCTTAAAAGGCCATATTGTTCACGCTCCCGCGCTGGGACGCATGGACATCACCGAAAACGGCTATCTGGTGCTGGAAGACGGCGCGATCGCCGGGATCTTCCAGACCCTGCCGCGGCAGTACGCCGGCGCGCCGCTGCGGGATTTCGGCGACAAGCTCATCATGCAGTCCTTTGCCGACATGCACCTCCACGCCCCCCAGTACCCCATGCTGGGCATGGGCATGGATCTGCCGCTGCTGGACTGGCTGAATACCTATACCTTCCCCACGGAATCCCGCTTTGCCGATCTGGACTACGCCCGCCGTACCTACCGCCGTCTGGCCAGCGACCTGATCACCAACGGCACCACCCGGGTGGCCATGTTCTCTTCGCTCCATACCGAGGCCACATGGATCCTGATGGAGGAGCTGGAAAACACCGGTGTCACCGGCTATGTGGGCAAGGTCAACATGGACCGCAACGGTCTGCCGGGACTGCTGCAGGAGACCACGGAGCAGTCCGTCCGCGAGACGCTCCGCTGGCTGGAGGGCTGCCGGTTCGACCATGTCAAGCCCATCATCACCCCCCGCTTCACCCCCAGCTGCACCGACGAACTGATGGCGGAGCTGGGACGCATTGCCCGGGAAAAGGGACTCTATGTCCAGTCTCACCTGTCGGAGAGCCTGGGGGAGATCGAATGGGTGCGCCAGCTGCACCCCGAGTGCCGGCGCTACTGGGAGACCTACGACGAATACGGCCTATGGAAGGATCACACCCTGATGGCGCACTGCGTCCACTCGGACGAGGCGGAGCGCAAGGCCATCCGCGACGCGGGTGTCGTGGTGGTTCACTGCGGCGATTCCAACGTGAACATCTGCTCCGGCGTCTGCCCCGTCCGGCGCATGCTGGACGAGGGGCTGTGGGTCACGCTGGGCAGCGACATTGCCGGCGGCGCCCAGCTTCCCATGTATAAGGTCATCGCCACTTCCATCCGCACCTCCAAGGTGCGCCGCATCACCGACGACTGGCACACGGACTTCCTGACGGTGTCCGAGGGCTACTATCTGGGGACGACCTCCGGCCACAAATACTTCGGCGCGGGGGACGGCTTCGCCGTGGGCGACAAGCTCCACGCCATCGTGGTGGACGATGCCGACTTCCCGGAGGCCAGCCATCCCCTGACGGTGGCCGAGCGGTTCGAGCGGATCATCTACATGACGCATCGCCACAACATCGTCTCTGTCTGGTCGGAGGGCAGGGAAGTGGTAAAGCGCTGAAAAAGCAGCAGAAGGGCGGATGCCGTGCATCCGCCCTTCGTTCTTTTCTGTTACGGTTGTTTGACAAAGATGAGGTTCTCCATCAGGTCGATCTTCTCGATAGTCCCCACCACGGCGGTGGGAACGCCCAGAATATCGCTGAACACCAGCTTGCCGTCCTCCACCGTCATGGAGGCCACATTCTTGCAGAGCTCCTTCTTCTCGCCGCCCTGCAGGGCGATCACCGTGGAAAGGCACATACTTATTCCCCCTTCAGCAGCTTCAGCGCCTCGTCCAGCTTCTCGTTGCCCAGATCGAAGTCGAGGATCGCGTCATGGATCAGCTGCGCCGCCTCGTCATCCATGCTGTGCGCCAGCTCGTGCAGCTCCTCGGCATGATGGCGGTTGTGCTGCACCATATAGGCCAGCAGCGCCAGCGCCTCCTCCGGCGAGTGCTGCGCGTGACCGTGCTCATGGTCGTGGCAGTGGTCGTGAGTATGGCTGTGGGTATGGGTCACGCCGTCAGCGTGGGTGTGTTCGTGGTTATGATCGCACATGGAGATGCCCTCCCTTTCTCGTTTTTCCCATTCTACCACGTTCCCCGCCTCAAGTCAAATATCCGCCCCATATCCCCCCGTCCCCCTTGCAAAGCTGCGGCGTTTGCGGTATCATAAAAGAAACAACACGCGAAGGAGCGATGTCCCATGTCCCAACCCCATACCCATGCCGACGGCACCACCCATACCCACGACGGCGCCCACGGCCACACCCATTCTCACGCCCATACCAAGGCGGTGCTGAACCGTCTCAGCCGTGCGCAGGGACATCTGGATGCTGTCCGCCGTATGGTGGAGCGGGGCGAGGACTGCTCGCAGGTGCTGGTGCAGCTTTCCGCCGTGATCTCCGCCCTCAACTCCACCGGCCGCGTGATCCTGAAGGATCACATCGCCCACTGCATCGTGGACGCGGTGGAGGATGGCGACACCGCCGCCATCGACAGTCTCAATGATGCCATCGACCGTTTCATGCGCTGACGCTGCAAAAGGAGGATCCGCCATGCCTGCTCTGAAAACCGTTGCCAATGCCGGCGAAAAGGCCGTCAAGGCCGCCGGAAAGATTCTGCCCCAGCTGCGCCCACTGGGCAAAGCACTGGCCGTTATTTACGGAACCATGACCGCCCTTACCGCCGCGGGCTATCTGATCACCCGCGCCAAGGAGAAGAAGGACACAAAGTAACGTCCCCGTCAGGGGACGTTTTTCTCTGTCTTCCAGCATTACCCAATTCTATATAATTTTCCCATAAAAAATGCGAAAAACACGCCATAATATACCAATATCGTAACGATTTAGACACAAAAAGTTACGAAACAGCCAAAACCATTGACGCCGCCGGAAAGAACGTCTATACTGCGCGCTGTGAGGACGATCTCCCCGCCCTCACGAAAAAATCTTTTTGGAGGAAACACAACATGAAAAAGATCGTAGCGCTGATCCTCAGCATGGTCATGGCGTTCAGCCTGTGCGCCGTGTCCTTCGCTGCCATCGCTCCCGTGGTCTATACCGTGGAGAATGGTGAGATCAAGACCGATGCCGCCCATACGTTGAATAACGTGGTCTCTCACAAGGCCATCACCCTCAACGATGGTTCCGGTTATCTGGCCTATTACACCGCCGGCAAGAGCGGCGAGGAGACCTATCTCCTGCCCTGCGCCAACAAGTCCGACGCCACCCACGCCCTGTACCAGAACTGTTCCTTTGACACCTGGCTGGTAGCCGTGGACGGCACCAAGGCTGACGATGACCAGCTGGGCGATCGTGAGACCATCGCCGCTGCCGCCTATGACGTAGTGGCCAAGGTGCAGAAGGCCACCACTGCCAAGCCCGACTGCACCACCGCCCAGTACAAGGAAGACGGCTACATCGATGTGGACGGCAACTTCTTCTCCGGCCTGTCCTATGACAAGTACGAGCCGGAGAACGAGAATCACGTCATCCTCAGCGTCAATGGCACCCTCGTGGCTGCCAAGAACGTCACCGGTGACACCGATTACGTCATCGCCGCCTCCCATGTTTTCGCCAAGGGCGTGAAGAACGACAAGACCGGCTATGATGTGGCCACCTGCCTGATCTGCAAGGAAGAGTTCGCCTGCACCAATGACGAGGCCGTCGCCACCAAGAACGGCTACAAGGTCAGCTCCACCTTCTCCTACAGCTCCGACGATGCCTCCGCCGTCTATGAGGCCAACAAGTTCAACGGCGATTACGACTTCGCGTGGGGTCAGAAGTACGCCAGCGACTATAAGTACTGCTGGGCGCTGAAGAGCACCTCCACCGATAAGCCCGCCAACGGCGGCAGCACCAACGTGCCTTCCGCCAAGACCTTCGACGCCGGTGTCGCTGTCTACGCCGTTCTGGCGCTGACCTCCGCCGCCGGTACCGCCGCTGTGATCGGCAAGAAGAAGGAGTTCTGATAAGAACCCTGTTCCAACGAAAAAGAGACGCCGCAAGGCGTCTCTTTTTTGTTTGCGGCAAAACCGCCATGCTGAACACAACGTTGCGGTTTCCTTGAATGGCTCTTTTGTCCACTTTTCCAGCTACAGGGAAAAGCGGATCGCCGAAGGCGAAATAAAAGCCCCGCGCCCACTCCGATTGACAATATTCGACAAATGTGATAGTATTTTATGTGCAAGGGTAATACATAAACATTGCGGGGCGGTTTGGCCTGATCCCTCCGAAAGGAGGTGATTTCATGCCGATTACCATTACGTTTCATCTGTTCGGTCTTACGTTCAGTTTGAGAATAAAATGGGAAAACCGCCACTCTGGCAAGTGACGGTTTTCTTAGGTATATACCTATTAAAATGATTCACCTGACGGGTTAAAACCTCTCTGCGAAGTACTACCCTTGCTTCTATTATACCCAAAACGAAAAAAATGTCAAGCCGGAGGACGCAAAACTGTCGTCCGGCCGAATAATATGCTTCCCGCCGAAAGTAAAAGCCCCCCGCGCCCGCAGGCGCAAAAGTCCTTGACAAATCCCCAAAACCCGGCATATGAAATAAAGAAGCGCCGCGGCAAGCGGCCTGGCTTCAAACAAGGCGTATGTTTTTCTCTGTCCGCCGCCCAGTAACACAATCCTTACAAACGGTTACACTTTGGAAACAATTCCCTCGATTCCCTTGACGAACCAGAAATCTATGCTATACTGTCAACTGTAAGAACGAGAAACACGTTTTTACAAAATAATTTTATTGGAGGAAACAAACTATGAAGAAGATTGTTGCTCTGGTTCTGAGCCTCGTTATGGCTCTGAGCCTGTGCACCATGGCCTTCGCCGCTGTCAAGAATGTGGCCTATCTGGTGGATGACAAGCACAATGTTGACAAGACCAAGGAAAACAGCGCTTCTTTCTCTCTGGTCAAGGCTCATTCCTACAAGGATGGCACCGGCTATGTTGAGTATTATGAGGCCGAGTGGGATGGCAACAAGGACACCGTCGAGGCTTACTGGATCCCCTGCGAGCAGGCTGATGCTCAGTTCGCTATCTACAAGAACGGTTCTTTCGTGACTTGGGTCTATGAGATCATGGCTGCTAACGCCAATGTCAACGAGGATGGCGTTCCCGCTGCTGCTATGTACTATGACGTTGCCAAGGCTCAGAAGGCTACCACTGCCAAGCCCAACTGCACCACTTCTCAGTTCTTTGAGGATGGCTACCTGTCCGACGATCACTTCTATATCGACGGCGGCACCTATCAGATCAACGTGAACGGCAAGATCGTCAAGGTCACCGACGTTTGCGAGGATACCAACTATGTCGTGTGGGCTTCCCACACCTTCGCCAAGGGCGTGAAGAACGACAAGACCGGCTACGATGTCGCTACCTGCCTGATCTGCAAGGGCGAGTTCGCTGCTACCAACGATGAGGCTGTTGCCACCAAGAACGGCTACAAGATCAGCACTGGCTTCTCCTATGTGTCCGACGACGCTGAGAACGTCTATGATGAGAACGCCTATGACAACGGCTATGACTTCAGTTGGGGTCAGACCTATGCTGGCGACTACAAGTTCTGCTGGCAGCTGAAGGCCGGCACCACCGAGGAGATCGGCACCAAGCCCGATTCCACCAAGGGTGTTGACTCTGCTAAGACCTTCGACGCTGGTATCGCCATGTATGTTGGCATGAGCCTGCTGTCCGTCGCCGGTTCCGCTGTTGTGATCGGCAAGAAGAAGGAGTTCTAATTAGAACCTTGTTCTAACGAAAAAGAGACGCCGCAAGGCGTCTCTTTTTTTGCCTGCTGTGCATGGAAAATTCTCCGTACAGAGGATGCAAATAAATAGAGATATACCGAAGAAAACCCGCATTTGCCAGAGTGGCGGTTTGGCCTGATCCCTCCGAAAGGGGGTACGCGATGTTTTTAACGATTACATTTCACATTGGACGGTTTTCCGTCTCGATTCGTGTGATGGAGTTAAAACGCGAAAACCGCCACTCTGCCAAGTGACGGTTTTCTTAATCATACTTTAAGATTCCTCTATTGACGGGTCAAAGCCGCTTCGCGGTATTACCCTTGCTTTTATTATAGCAAAAATGAAAATAATGTCAAGTCAAAGGATGCAAAACCGCACTTATCAAATATTGTCCATTCTTCACAAAAACAGGAGACGGCCTGTGCCGTCTCCTGTTTCTTATACCAACCGCTGCTGCGGCAGCCCGAAGCTGACGGCAATGGCGGCGTCCACCCGCTCCATTACGCTGCTGTCCACCTGCCCCATCCGCTGCCGCAGCCGCTGCTTATCCAGCGTCCGCACCTGCTCCAGCAGCACCACCGATTCCTTGGGCAGGCCGTAGCGCATGGCCTGCAATTCGATATGTGTGGGCAGCTTCGCCTTTCCCATCTGCGAGGTGATGGCCGCCGCGATCACTGTGGGGCTGTGGCGGTTGCCCGTGTCATTCTGCACGATCAGCACCGGCCGGACGCCGCCCTGCTCGCTGCCCACTACGGGACTCAGATCGGCATAATAGATTTCTCCGCGCTTGACAGTTGTATCCACAAGGTTCACACTCCGTATCATTTCATCGCCGCGTCTCCGCTGTGTTGTTCAGATTACTACCATTCTCCCCCGCACAGCGCCGGTTTATACCTCCGCCTCCGCGGTTTTGCCCCCGTCCTGTGTTATCCTATGCCCGTCCTCCGCTCCGGGTGCCGCCCCCGCAGGGCAGCGGCGGAAAAACTGAAAAAAAGACTACCATATCTTGTACTGTTATGATACAATAGACTTGGTATTGTGTGCCGATCCCACAACAGGAGGAAAAAAGAGATGAAATGCCCCTATTGCGGATATAAAGAGAGCAAGGTGGTGGATTCCCGCCCCGCCGACGAAGGCAGCAGCATCCGCCGCCGCCGGGAATGCCTGAAATGCGAAAAGCGCTTCACTACCTATGAAACGGTGGAGAGCCTGCCCATGGTGGTCATCAAAAAGGATGGCAGCCGCCAGAGCTTTGACCGCAGCAAGGTGCTGCGGGGGATCCAGCGTTCCTGCGAAAAGCGTCCCGTTTCCGCCGCGGATATGGAGCGCATGGCGCTGGAGATCGAGCAGGAGCTGCAAAACTCACTGGAGCGTGAGACCAGCACCGAGGTCATCGGCGAGAAGGTCATGGAAAAGCTGAAAGCCGCCGATGAGGTGGCCTACGTCCGCTTCGCCAGCGTCTACCGTCAGTTCAAGGACATCAACACCTTCATGTCGGAGCTGAACAAGCTGCTGAACGAAAAGTAAACACGCTGTACTGCAAGACCTCCGGCGGAGCCTGCCGGCTATAAAACATTCTGGATGCTCAGCCGCTCCAGCTCCGCCAGCTGGTCGAATCGCAGCGCCAGCTGTACCGCGCCGTCGGCCAGGGCGTCCTCGTCCTGCCGTGTGACGGCCAGGGCGCACTGGTGCAGCAGGGTGTCGGCCTCATTGATCGCTTCGTGCATCAGCGTGATGTGGAGATAACACTGGTGCCGCTGCCAATCCTGCTGCAGGAGGGACATTTTCTCCGCCGCGCCGTCCCAGTCGCTGACCTCCGCCGCGTCGGTCACGGACACCAACCGCGCCGTCCACCGGTCGCAGCGTCCGGAGAGGTAGGCGCTGTTGGCGAGTCCTGCCGCCATTAGCAGCGCCAGCACCAGCGCCGAGATCCGCAGCGCCTTCATTTGCAGCCCTCCTTCCGCACCAGCACCACGCTGCCGCTGCGATCCGCCGTCATGAGAAAAACGTCCTGTGTTCGATGGATCTTATGGCTTTTCAGCTGCTTTTGCAGCCATTTTTCGTCCAGCCCCAGCTTTTGCAGATTTTTTTCCATCAACCGGCCGTTGTCGATGAGAATAGCCGGCAGGAATACATCGTCCGGCACCACTATGTCGAGCTGCCGGGG